>CAMFHT010000074.1 GCA_945952245.1 uncultured Rhizobium sp.
AATCCGATCAACCGTGAGAAAGCAGCTTCCCGCTTCTTCGAAGGCAAAGCAGAAGCCCTTCTCGACGTCGATGATCGCCATCCCCTCGCCGACCGCTCTCTCAGCGAGTTCACCGGCGGTGGCCGTCCAACACTGAAGCTCGTCCCGAACGCAGCCGAGGAGCCAAAAACCAAGGAAGCGGCGCCCTCGCCCGACCCCGTCATCGCTGCGGACAATTCAGGTTCACAGGCGACCGAGGTGAAGCCTGGCACCGATCCGCGGCCCGTTGTCGCCCTCGAAGAGTTCGAGAGCGAATGCAATAAATTGATTACAAATATGGGAGAAGAATGGGAGCCGGCGACGGCGCGCGACGTTCTGGCGCTTGTCCGGCTGTTTAAAACCGTGCTCGAGGAACACGATGTCAAGCACTCCGGCCAGATTACCCAATACCACATCGGCAAGCTGCGTCAGCACTTCAACGACATTCCGGCACGTTGGGGCCAGAGCCACCGCATGCGAGGAATGTCGGCGCCAGAGCTTCGGGCCGAAGGCGAAAAGCTGAGGGCTACGCTCGGGGATCAAGCCAAGGTTGGGCTTTCAGCAGGAACCATCCGAAAGCACTTTGGCAACCTTCAGCACTTCTTGAAGCACATCCGGGGTCACGGCTTCGAGATCACCGATTGGACCTTTGATGGCTTACGCCCACGCAAACCGAAGAAGGGATCCATCCGGGCGCAACAGTTCAAACCGACGCCCGAAGACATTGCGCCGATCTTCTCTTCTTCGATCTACACGGGCTCGCTGAACAGCGGCCGTGGTCGGAGCAAACCTGGCAAGGAAGTCTACCACGACTCGCTCTACTTCCTGCCGATCATGCTCACCTATCTCGGCGCAAGGCGGAGAGAATTTGCAGCTCTTGAGGTCGATGACATTTACCAGGAGGCCGGCGGGTATGTGATCGATCTCCAGCCAAACTCGCTGCGTCGTCTCAAGAACGAGCAGTCGCAACGCATATTGCCTCTTCCGGACGAACTCGTGCGCCTCGGAATTCTGGATTACCAGAAGGCGATCCGAAAGCTCGGCTATATCCAACTGTTCCCGGACCTGTTTTCAGACAAGTCGAAAAATGACCCTGGCGATCGGTTCTATGACGCTTTCACGCCGATCATGAAGAAGGCACTTAAGGACAAGATGTGGAACAGGGCTCTGCACGCGCTTCGGCACGGGATGGCAGACACGCTATACCAGGCCGGCGTGCCCACCGCTGTCATCGACGATATTGCCGGACGTCTCGGCGATGATAGCGAGACGGCAACCCGCTATACCAACGTAGCCGGCCTGCCTCTCATGCGCGAGGCGCTATCCAAATATCCCATCATCACGGCCGGCGTCGAACCGAAACCAATTCAGCTGTTGCCATGGGTGGAAAACAAGCTGCCTGCGCCCTGGGCTCGTAGAGGAAAGAAGAGCCAATAGTTAGGAAAGAATTTCCGCTCTTAGTGGCATTGGATGACGTAAGCCTATGCGCCTATCCCTTAAGATCTCCGATTCCTCTTCAAACGGCGTTTTACGAAGTAATGGGGGGAGACCGGCTTTCTTGGGGTGGCTTGGCAAACGGAGTTTGATCTGGACAGTCCATCTCGAACGAGAACACGGAAAGCGTTCAGGAACCTCGAGACCCAGTCCACCGGCTGCTAGTACGCAGCCTAACGAGGCGATTAATCGTCCTCGTCGTTCTCTAGTAGCGGCCGCCCGTCCGGATAAAGCAGATGGACCTTGCGCCGGAACGGCGGGCCCCCGGTTCGGTACTTGGCGATCAGTTCGTCCAACACGGCGTCGCTCGCCTGATGATCGAACCCCTGCTCGACCAACATCTCGACCATGCGCTCGTGGAAGAGCTCCATCTCATGCGGGGTCCGCTCAGCCATCCGCTTCACAATCCAGAAGAGCGCGGTGCGTGCCACATCATCCCGACCGGGCCGCCTTGCCTCGGCGTCCTGCAAGCGCTTACGCTGCTGGTAGGCCCGTTGCCGAGCCAGCCGCTCTTCGTCCGTTTGCCGCGCCATTCTGCCCTCTGAAGATGCTCTGACCCCACTCATGCTGCCGGGCCCGGACAGCCGGCGCAACCCGATTTCTCACTGAATCGGTTTTATCAATCCCGGAATCAGCGCTCTCGAATCTGGAATCGAATGAGCGCAATTTGTCTTGAAGTGCGGACACATTGAGATGATGTGCGCGTCTTCTGTCAGCCACAAACAGCGTTTGAACTGTGCTGCGGAATCGGATTTCCCAAATTCTGAATCAACGGCGCAGAGATCGGAATCATTTGCCTGAAATCTCGAATCGAATGATCGCAACTTGTTTCAATGTGCGGGCATATCGAAATGATCTGCCGAGAAGGTGAGACGCTTTACCGGCGACATTTATCGCTGATGCCCGAGGATCCAGCCTTCCCATTTGAGGATGTCGAGGCTCTGGGAAGGCACGCCCTCGCCTCTTTCGCCCTCGACAACCGCGATCATGCCGAGGAGACCGACCATGGCATCGAACTGGTCCTCGCCTGAAGGACCTGGATCAAAACCAGTCTGGATGGCGGAGTTGACGGCTTGAGTGTCAATCACGGGTCTCGCCGCAATCCAGTCAAGCAGGATCCGGCCGGCTTCCGCGCGATCCGACTGGCGGCGCTTGCTCCAGCCTGCGCGCCTTTTGATGCCGATCCAGTGGTAGACGTCGCCGGGATAGGTTTCCGCTATGATCGTCTCCGACGTCTCCGCAAGCTGGGCTAGGCTGCCGTCGAAGGGCCAAAGCCCGATCTGTGCGAGGTTCGGAATGATGACCGCCTGCCAGCCGGCAATGGCGCCCTTGCCGACTTGGTTGCCACCAAGCGTCCAGAACAGCGAACAGGCAGCCTGGCGGTCAGGCGTTGCCCGTTCGCATTCGCGCAGGAGATGCACCGGCTCTTGGAGCCCATGGCCCTTTAGGAGATGGGTTCGGCTCGTGCCACCGGGGCGCATCGGATAGAAGGGGCGATGCCAACTGATCTCGGAGTGGTGCTCGGCGACCTTGAACCAATCGGCCCACTGCCCACGGCCGAGGAGAGAAAGGGCTTCCTTGAAGCTCGGCAATTCCGCTGCCTTCGCATAGGCCGTGGGAAGCCCGATCGGGAAGTCGAAGCCGATCAAGACACTTCCAGCCTCCTTGCGCCGAACATGAAGACGGTTGATCAAAGTGCCGGTGTCGCCGACCGGCTCGGGTTTCGTAATCTGCCAGACGCTTTCTGTTCGAACCGCAGTCCCCATCCACCGCTTTGCAGGATCCCGCCCCCAGTCGCAGTGTGCCAGCAGGGTGATTGACACGTTGCACCTCTTCTCTCATTGCCCTGCCGTCTTGATAACCTCGCTCTGCGGCTTCGCGCCAGCCTTCTCGAGGATCTGGACGACCTCAGGCCCATCGAGTGCCTGGGCACGGACAAGGGCCTCCACCAAAGCATCGAAGGCCGGCCGGTACTCGAGGATGAGATCCCCTGCCCTTTTCTCCGCGCGCTCAAGATGCTCATGCACCCGTTCGGCCAGTTGCGGCTGGGCGTCGAGTACCGAAGTGGGGTTTTGATGCGGACGGTAGAGAAGCGGATGCTCGCTGCCAAGACCAACGGTTCGCTCGAGCGCGAAGGCGAGGCTGGTCGCACGGGCCAGATCACTGTCGTCGCTGCCGCCGGCCCCTGCTCCCGGCAGACCAAAAACCAGCATCTCGGCGGCGCGGCCGGCAAGCAACATCGCAAGCGTATCGTGGATCCAGGTTACATGCTCCACCGCCGTCGGCTCGAAGCCGAGGGAACCATAGCCGCGCCCTGAGGGATCATCGATGGTCACGCCTGCGATCGATCCCAGTCCAAGCACATGGTGCACCAGGACATGGCCCGCCTCATGTACCGCGACTGTCCGCAGGCGCTCCATGCTCGGCACTGGCCGCTGACGGCGAATGCCGGCTTCAAGATCGGCAAGCACGAGCGGCCGCTTCTGGCGCCTGGCTTGCGCCCTCGCCTCCTTGACGACGCGCTGGATGTCCGCTCCGGTCATGCCAAGCGCGCGAGCGGCCAGGCGCTGCAGCGCGACGCTGATATCTTCCGTCTGCTGGGTCATGGCTGTGTTCCCTCGTTTCGGTCCAGGGTTTGATCGCGCCGGCTCCCAGAATCTTGTGATGCGACCATCGAACTGCCGCCGGGTTTATCTCCCTTCAACAGTTCGACGTCTCCGCCTAGATGGAATCTGAGAATGTCGGCGAGTGCCGGGATATCGGGCCGCGGGATCTCGATATGTGTTTCGAGCCGGCCCGAGCGGCGCAGCGCTTCATCGATTTCCATCGGTCGGTTGGTCGCGCCAACGACAATCACACCTTCGGACTTTGCGGCACCGTCGAGGAGCTCCAGCGCCCGATTGACCACGGTGTTCCAGTAGTCGGCATATTCTCTGTCGGCGGGCTGTCGCTTGCCGATGCCGTCGATTTCGTCGACGAAGAGAATGCAGGGCTGGAGTTCGCGCGCTTCCTCGAAGGTCTTCGACATCTTGCGAATGACGTCGTTGAGATGGCCGCCTTCTAACCATGTGGCGACCGACGTCACGACGAGCGGAACCTGCAACGTATTGCAGAGCGCGCGGGCAAAAGTCGTCTTGCCGGTGCCGGGCGGTCCGGAGAGGAGAAGGCGCGTACTCATCTCGGACCAATCAAGCCGGTCCGCCAGATAGTCCTGGAGATCGGCCTTCAGATCGAGGGCCCAGTCCCGTGCCCTGCCGTAGCCGGACAGCGTCTCCACCGCCAGGTAACTGCCAGAGTGCAGCGTCTTCATGCCGGTATTTCGCTGGGGCTGGATGACCTCGGCCCCGCTCGGCTTATCCCGTTTGCGAGTCGATGTTGGTTTCCCGGGATTGTCGGTCACGGGCCGCTTCTCTCCCTGCCCTCCCGATGTGACCTCCTTCCTTTTTGCAGGCTTGTCAGAACTTGCATCGGACGTCTTGCCTGCTGCATCGGCCTGACGTTTTTGCGGCTTTACGGCCCCATCCTGTTCATCGTCCCAGTGTTCCTCGTCTGCTTCGTCCGCCTCGCCGGCCGCTTGACGGTTCTGCTTCGCAAGGGCTGCAAGAATGTCCATTGCATCCCCAAGAAGCCGTCCGGGGCGGCATGCCAGGATCAGGTCTTCTACCGAGAGCCATCGGGGCGAGAAGCGGAGAGCCAACTTCTTCAGCTCTTCCCTCGCCGGCACTCCATAGATCGCCTCGATGATATCGACGAGGATGTCACGATCCGGCTTCGTGATGACCAGCCTCAGATCAGAAGCGAGCAGCACCTGCTCTGGCAGGCGCTCAGGATCGTCCGCCGTTAGAAGCACTGGCAGGTCGCGTGCTGCGGCGTCCACCATCCGCCGGCGAAGCGACGGACCCATGAGGCGGGCGGCATCGCGGCCGTCCATGTGCATCACGGGGCGATAGGGCCCACGGTCGTCCAGACCGAGATCGCAGTCGCGGAATGGCGCGCCGCCATCGATGAACGAAAGACGGTCTCCGGGCATCAGGCCCGTGTGCTCCAGCAAACGCATGAGATGACGCTCGAAGCCTTCGACGTCGGACTGGATGCAGATGAAGCTCGTGCCGGCGCGGAGAATCCGCATCCAATCCGACACCGTATGGCCCGATTGGGCGAAGGCCCGCGCAAGCAGGATGGCGGTGATCACATGACCCGACGCAGGCGCCTCACCTGCCGCGGGGACCAGCCGAACAGCGTAAGCGCGGCGTGCCTCATCAGCCACCGGCCAGGCTGCAGTCTCGAGCTTCCGCTGGAAGAGGAGCTTGAGGCGGTCAGGCACGGGTGGCAGGACGTCTACCGAAACACTATGAGAAGCATTTGCCACCAAGCTCGCTTCTTGCACCTTCGGTGGTTCGATCAGGAACGAGGCAAAATGCTTCCTGACCCAAGCGACGTCCCCATCGAGATGACCTGAGAGCTGGCTGGTATCGAAGGCCGGGCTGAAGCGCTTCAGCAAATGGCCGTCATGTTCCGCAAGCTTCAATTCGAGCAGGCCGTTGAGAAGTGCGTTGCGCAGGGTACGACGGTGGACGTCCTGCTGCAGACGCTTGATGAAGAGGCGCGTCAACTTATCCATGGCCTACCTCGCTCGAAACAGAAACAGTTTCCGACGCAACTGCGGTTGAGGCGGGTTCTCTTGGCCAGCGTGGACGGATGCGGCCACGTGGTCGGAGGTCTTGAGGCTCTGGGCGAGTAAGTTCTTCCATGACGCGCTCCCGAGGCGACCTCCGCCCTCGCCTCACGCCGACAGAGTGGGCGGTTTCGGATCCTGGGCTGAGACCAAGTCGAGCATGCCGGCGCGCCAGCCAGTCGAGGACCAAACGCGCGGCAGGGTTGCAAGAGCGGGCATGCGCTGCGAGCCGCACGAGGACCGGTAACGGCACGACGCCTCCGAGGGGAGCATCCTGCCGGACAAAGGTGAGGGCAAGGCCGATGAGCAGCGCCGGATCATCGGTGATCAGAGACGAATGTGGTGTCTCGACCTCGGTTTCACAGGGCAGACAATTAGATTGCTCGCCGCCGGCCTTGAGAGCTGTTGGCGTTGAGACCGACAGGTGATCTTTGAGGAATTTGGACATGTAGGATCTCCCGCGCCGGGGCCCTGGCCACGCGGCGCCAAAAAAGAGGAAGATGGAATTGGTTGCTCAGCGCGGCCGGCCGGAACGTTTTCCGGCCGGCCGCAGCTTGAATCAGTTGAGCCGCAGACTCCGGGCGAAGCCTACCTTGAGACGCACCGGGTGAACGAGCATGGGCTCGTCTTCCTCGTCGGCAGGCTCTTGTTCCAGGCCGTCGTCGTCGCCGCATTCAGACCAGTGCTGCGGGTCACCTTCATGAAGGCTCGCAACGGCGTTGAAGTTGAGCTGCCTTTTGACGCAAGGTTCGGTTCCCTCGGCATCGACCGGTGCGGCTCCCGGCCTGATGCCGAGCGCCTTCCGCGTCTCGCGCTCGAGAACCTCCTGTACTCGACGACCCAGCCTGCGGCGAAGCTCCGCCATCGTCGCGGCGGCGCCCGAGATCCCGAGCAAGTCATCCAACTCGTCTAGGGCCCAGACTCCGTTCTCGTGATCGCTCGGCCGGCTCGCGCCATCGAGGATCGCGACACCTACCGTGTCGATCATCAACTTCTTATGGTGCTTGTAAAGCCAGTCCGGCAAGACGAGCGCTCCGGCCATCATCTTGGCCTTGAGCTCTTCGAGCCTGCTCGTATCGCCGTAGCTGGCCAGCGAGCGCTTGACATCGAGGATGTAGCCGAGCCGGCGGGCGAGGTCCACCATGATGAGGTCGGGGGTATAGGTGCCTTTCGCGGGCGCCTCGCAGTCGAGCAGTACGCCATCAAGGTTCGCCCAGTTATTGTTTGCGACGGCTTCAAGAGCGGCCTTGACCAGCGGCAGCCGCAGGGACTTGGTGAGCACGACGAGGTCCGGGCGGACTTTACTGATCAGCTCAATGGCGAGTTCCAACAACTTTCCCTCGCGAAACGAGACGGCTCGAACCAGGGATGCGATGTTGACGTAGTGACCGAGGATCTCGTCCTCGATGATGTCGCCTTCAACGATTGCGGCAATCGCCTGATCGATGAGGGCGTCGAGCTCCGACTCCAGTTCGGCATAGGAAACCGAGTACGGATAGGCCGGCGCAGTAGCATCGGACGTCGCGCCGACTTCACCGCTGCCGTGCGTGGCATCGCGGCGGAAGCCGAAGCTCGAGCCTCCAAGGCCGGCGGCGAGCGCGAAGGACGAGGTGGAAGCGCGGTTGGCAGCAGCGGCGAGCTTAGTCTTGATGGTCGTGGTCATGGGAATGTCTCCGAGAAAGATGTAAGGTTCGAGGCCGGCCGATCGAAAGACGCATGTTCTCACTGGCCGCAGAGTGCGGCGTGGAAGGCAGCGTGGATCGGATAAAGGCTGAAGCCGGTCGTCAGTGGCTGATCGAGATGCCGCCGAAGAGCGAGACGACGCCGGCGGCGTGGCCTGAAGAGGCCAGGGCGACGAAGCCAATGAAGGCGCGGAGAGCTTCCCCAGTGGGGGCGAGAAGAGTAGTCATGGTCATAGCCCGATTCCTTTTACCGAAGGCTTGAGGGTCAGGCCTTGGTCGGTGTTGGCGCACCGGCCTTGGCCGCTTGTTCCAGTCAATCTGAAACGCCTGCATCCTGGCTGGACCCGAGGTCGGGCTCAAGGACCAAATTCGAAAAACAAGAACAAAGCCGGTACAAGGTTAATCGCGGGCTCAGAGCTTCGATAGGACCCCAACGATCCGCCAGGCCGGCGTAAGCGAAAGGGGCCGTGAAGGCCCCAGTTGAGTTTAAATGCGATGCCCGATTGAACTTCAGGCACACTAGCTAGCTGGCTAGCCGGCAGAAGCCGCATCGTCGGTTTCGGCGCTTCTCGCCTTCTTCCGCGACGAAATCTGTGTCACGACTGAGAACGATGGCGAAGTTTGCCCTGGCAAGGCCTCATCGAGCTCCAACTGTGCTTCCATGCCTTCGGCTTCCGCTGGATTACCCCCAGCTTCGGCGTTGGCAGGTCCGATATCACCAATTGCCTCTTCCGTTTCCGACGCCGCTGTTTCGGGCTTGGTTGGAACACTGCGACCGCTGGAGGTCGGGAAAGGGATGATAGTACGAGAGCCCTTGTCTTCCGGTGCGAGCAGTTGAAGATTCGAGCCCACGGCAGCAGCCGTCCATTCCGGATTCTTGGCACTACTAGATGCCCAGTCCAGAACCGGGATGGCATAGCGGGTGAGCCACTCAGGGAGTACCTTGGCATCCGGCCACCCCTCCAGCCCGCCGAGCAACCTGAGCAACTTGTGAACCTGCCCCCACTTTGAGCTACCTGTCAGGTCCTTGTCCCAAATGACCTCCGGCACTACGGGGTTTGGCTCGACCGACCACGCCAGACTTTCCAGCTCCTTACCCGCCAAGCGAGCTTTCTTGTAGACGATCCTGATGAGTTCGGCTTTCTTGATGCGCCCACCATCCAAAGCCGCTTTGAACTCTTCGGCAAGCTCTCTGCAGTGCTCGATGAACGAACCCGTCGTACACGAAAGTTTATAGGCGATTGCCACCCTCAGGCCGGCGAGCCCGCCTTGAGAATGGGGATCCGACTTCTCGACGGCGGCGTCCTTGCCTTCATCCAGGATGGCGACGACATCCCGCACTTTGAGGTACCCCTGCTCTTTTGCAAGCTCCAGGGCCCGCTCGATCTGCTCCGGTTCCGCAGGTGCGAGCTTGAACAGCACCGTGGCGTTAAGACCTAGTTCGATCGCCTGATCCTGGTACCGGACGAGGTTTCGGGCCACGGCACGGTAATTCCGCGCATGACGGGCTTCGATGTCACATCGGACCTTCGTCCAGACGCTCATCTCCTTCTCAGGAAGAAGCTCGGCGACCTTCTCGAACAGCTCTCCACGCTGAAAAACCGTTTTGGTGGTCAGCTGGTCGACCGCCTGTAGCTCGCCGGCGATCTTCTCCAGCTCAAGCTGGGTGGGCTTCGCCAGATCCATCTTCACGTACAAGTCGCTCACTGTGGCTTTCAAAGTCTTCAGAATGCTAGTCACGTCACGCTCCTAATTTTTGACAATATCGTGAGCACCTTCCAGCAACTCACACAACAATTGTCCGCGATATTTCATGTCTTGTCAAACTGACCCATTGTCAACAATTTGGATTTTGAGCGACTTTTCTAACATTTTCTCAAATTTAAACAGTATCTCTGCCTTATTTTTGAATCTACATTTACATTTTAACCATTTTATACATTCGCAAAAAAATTTTTCGCGCACTTTCTGCACTCCGGTGACATGGCGCGTTTTGCCCTTGCCGAACGTCAGTTCGGGGCTTCAGTGCCTTGATCTCGTACTGGTTTGAAAGTTTGCGTCGTAGGAAAAGAAGCGAAACAAGGTGTGCTATTCATGGGCTGCCTGCGGAAAGCTGTCGTCGCGCCGGTTCACCTTCACTGAGTGCTGGAGGCAGCAGTGTCATGGGGAGGGAGCCGAGAACCTGAGTGGGCCGCACGAAACTGGCGGCCGCATTTCAACGCATGTTTAGCGTCACAAGGATGCTCAGCTTAGGAGGACAAGCAAACGGAAATTGTTTCCGCTCGCCATGAGGGCTTGAGCGCCTTCACTCCTCGCCGAAGAAGTCCTCGTCCAACCGCTTGAATTCGACCGTGCGGTAGCTGCGGACGCCTACGCCGTGTTCGATCATGAGATCTGCAAGCTCCTGCCCATCGATAAGGATGACCCGTTGGGACAGGTGCTTGACATAGTCTCGTGCCGGCTGGCTGAAGGTGGATGTGGTGACGAAGACGCCCTTCGTCGCGCCGAGGCCGACCAAGCTGCCGACAAAACCATTCACATCAGGCCGGCTGACGGCGTTGCCGGGCGCATAGCGTTTTGCCTGAACATAGATACGGTCGAGACCAAGTCGGTCCTCGTTGACGATGCCATCGACACCGCCATCGCCGGTGCGCCCGAGCTGAGCGGCCGCATCCTTATGGCTGCCGCCATAGCCCATGGCGACCAGAAGATCGACAATCAGCTGCTCGAAGAAGGAGGGGCTGTTGGCAAGGATGCGCTGCAGAAGTTCATCGCGTAGGGCCGCCATCAGCGAGGCATGGGCCGCGTCGATCTGTTCTTCCGGCGTTACGGCTGTTGGCATTCCTGTGATCGGCGCATTGGCGGGATTTGCTTCTTCCGGGCCGGACCGCTCGTTCTTGTAGAACTCGCGGAATTCCGGCTCGCGCATCAGAAGGGCGACGTCGATCCGCTCCGGCGAAGTCGCCAAGAGTGCCTTGCCCTTTTGCGTCGCATGGAAACGGCCTCTCGCGGGCGATGCGATCAGACCGGCCTTGGACATGTAGAACTTTGCCCATTGGATGCGATTGTGAAGCCGACGTTGACGCCCGCTCGGCAGCAGCTCTTGGCGCTCCTCCTCGGTCAGGCCAAGATCGTTCGCGATCCGCTCCGCAAGATCGGCCACACGGGTTTCGCCCTCGGCAGCGAGACGAAGGACGGGCAGCATGAGGGATTGGTAATCGGGAATGGTCACGGTGCCTCCTCCGCATAGGTGGCAGCCCAGTCGAACACGCGATCCTGTTGCTCCCGCAGGAAAGCTTCTTCATCGGTAACGGGGTAGCCCAAAGAACGCGCTGCTTCGCAAAAGCCCTTCAGCGTCGATGGCTCCATCCGTCCGTCGTCCAGATGCTGCTGGTTTACGATGATTGCGCTGAGAAGTGGCCAGCCGCGCCGGTGGGCATATTCGATGAGGTCGCCGAGGTGGTCGTTGACAGCATAGCGAACGCGTGACCATTCGACGCCGCTCGCATCCGTCAGCTGCTTATAGGAAAGGTAACGATGCTCCCTGGCGGCCTTCAGAACGATCTCGAATGTCTTGGCGAAATCCAGCCCCGAACCTTTTCGGCGCGCCATTTCTGCCAGCGCCTCGAGGTAGTAGGCGTCATCAACTCGCCCTAGCCTCTGGTGGTTCGCGATCAGGTTCTGGAGCTGCTTGTTGTCCCACTCGCCTACAGGCCTCATGCCGTCACGACCCTTCCGGCGGCCGTCCTCAATGACAGTCGGAAATGACAGGGTGTGATTTCATCGAAGAGCGCGGTGTCGCCGGGCATGGCGCCTGTGCGGGCAAAGAAATCCCGAACGAAGTTGCGGTCCTGAAAGAATGTGCGGGGCCGGCCTGTCTTGTCCGTAGGCACAAAGGTGTCGGTGCGGAGAGTGCCGAATTCGAGCCGTACCCGACGCGGTGCTGGCGTATGGACGCTCGTCCCGCCGAAGACGTCGGGCGGGAGTTTCCGGTAGAACGACGTGATGTAGATATGCGGCCGCTTGCCCTGCAGGGTGAAGTTGCCTTCTGTCAGAATGCTTTCGTATACTGTCATCCCTGTGACCTCCCTCGCCCACGCTTCGCCTTCGGCGCCTTGTCCCCCTCGGCACGGATGCGCTCCAGCAGTTTTTCGGCCGGCTCGTCGTTTTCGTCCTGTGGCACCAGTTCGCCGCGGAAGGCCTTGGCGAGGATTGCCTAACCTCTTTCGCCATGTGTTCGCCGAACTGGCGGCGCTTGATCAGGGACGTATTGGCGTCTTCCACAAAGAACCGCTCGGCGAGAATACCGAGCCGATGAAGCTCCGGACTTAAAGCCTTCAGATGATCAAAATTCGCCGACAATGCCCCACCCGACGTCTGCTCCGCCTCGGTTCGGAACATGGCATATGGATTTTTCAGAGGCAAACAGTAGTTGCAGATATTAGCCTGAATTGATGGAAGAGCTGAGGAGTGCGGAAATAGTTTCCGCTCTGTAGAGTATGTCAGCGCCAGACTATGGATACCGTCCGATTCGGGGCCGAGAGCGGACTGTCAGAATTTAGGTTGCGCTAACGCGATAGCCGCCATTGGCAACTAAGTGCGGCTGTACGTGTTCGACTCCAAACGCTGGCTGGCTGTGGCCTAGATCCCCGGCCAACTGGTGATTTTACAGCGAAGCGTCGTGCCAGGCTTAGAGAGTCAGAATTGCTGGTGAGAGATCGGCGCTTCTCGGAAGTACTTCTCTTCCAAAAAATAGGAAGCACGTGTTTTGCTACCAAGGAACTTAACAATCGCCGTGGCCATGACGTGACAACAATTCCAAACTTCGACCAATGTCTACTATCATCCCGAAGCCGAAGCTACCTGAGCAGCTTCACCCTTTCAAGACTTTGTCGGCCACCTTGCGGTCGCTCCGGAACGCCATCCCGACCACGTCGAGGTGATCGGCAGTCACGCTGGCCACTGCGGCCCTATTGTCCGCATCGTTGAAGGTGCCGAAGAGATCCCTCGTGAATATCGTAAAGTCGATCCCTCTCGATCGAGCCCGTTCAACGGTGCGCGCGATCTCCTCCGCCGTTGCCCCAAACACCAAGACAGGATTCTGAAACATCGGCAGGTAGCGATTACCTTATGCGTCTTCGTAGTACTCACCCAATGCGCCGGGTTGCGCAGCCACGCCGCTGATCGTGAACGCGGTCACGTTCAGTCGCTGCCATGGCTCGAGATCGTTTCTCAGGACAACAGCGATCTTTGTCACCACCGCTTCGGCGTCTGGAGACCGATCCATCATTTCACATTCCTTGTGGAGGTTTTGCCAGCAGACGCGCATGATCCCTGGCCGCATCGAAAATGGCTTGCGACAGATCGTTGTTATCGACGACTCGCGACAATGTCACTGCGCCGACGAGAAGTGAGAGGATGGCTATCGCGCGCGCGCGGGCTGGCTGCCCGTCCGTGTCGAGTTCCTGTTCCAATATCTCCAGATGCGCTGCCACACCGGCCTGGAAAGTTGCCTTCAGGCCGGGTCCTCGGCGGGCAGCCTCCGCACCCAAGGCGACCAGTGGACAGCCTTCGCCCATATCAACCTTATGGTGCGTCGAAAGATAGAAGGCTAAAATTGCCTCGAGTGGGTCCTGTGGACGATCTGCTACAGCATCGCTCCATCGGTCTAGCGCGACGTCGATTGCCCGCTGCGATGCTTTTTCGATCAGATCTTCCTTGGAAGCGAATTGCTTGTAGAAACCGCCTTGGGTCAGTCCCGCTC
>CAMFHT010000075.1 GCA_945952245.1 uncultured Rhizobium sp.
GAAGAGGTTCCGGCCCTTCTCAAGGGATACAGCTTCCCCTCGCTCGAAGAGCAGGCAAGCGACGCCCTTCTCGGCGGTGCGACCGTCAAGGCCGTGGCAGAAACCTCCGCCTTCCTCAAGGAACAGGGCAAGATCCCGGCCGTGCTTGCCGATTACGCGCCTTACGTTTCGGCACGCTGGGTCAAGGACGCGGCCAAGCTCACCAACTGAGCCAAGCAGGCGCCAGCGCTGCCGGCGCCAGCGGCATCCCGCCCTCCCTCCCAAGCGGCGGGATGCCACCTTTCGAACGAGTGGACGAAATCATGCATGAACTGACCCTCGACACCGTCAGCCTCGACTATGGAACCGGAAACCAGCCGGTGCTCGACCGTGTCGCCCTGAAACTGCGCCAGGACGAGTTCGTGGTGGTGATCGGCCGCTCGGGCGCCGGCAAGACGTCGCTGCTCAATCTCGCAGCCGGTTTCGTGGAGCCGACGGAAGGGCGGGTTCTTCTCAATGGCAAGCCGGTATCGGGGCCGGGGCAGAGGCGGGTCGTGGTGTTTCAGGACGACGCCCTGTTTCCCTGGCTCGATGCACTCGACAACGTCGCCTTTCCGCTGAAGCTCGAGCGTGTGGGCCTTGCTCAGCGCCGGGCCGAAGCGCGGCGGCTCCTCTCCCTCGTCGGTCTCGCCCGGGCCACCAATCGCCGGATCTGGGAACTGTCCGGCGGTATGCGGCAACGGGTCGGCATCGCCCGCGCACTCGCCGCAAAACCCGCCTTTCTGCTTCTCGATGAACCCCTGGGCGCGCTTGACGCCCTCACCCGCAGCCAGATGCAGGAACTGCTGCTCGACGTCTGGGCGAAGAGCGGGGTAGGGGCTTTGCTCATCACCCACAGCATCGAGGAAGCGCTGCTGCTCGGCACGCGAATTCTGGTGCTCGCGCCGGGTGGCCGCGGGGTGAGGGCGGAGTTCCGCCCCGGCTTCGGCCGGCGGTTGCTGGCGGGCGAAAGTGCGGGCGCGCTGAAGGACCTGCCGGAATTCCTCGCGCTGAAGCGCGAACTCGTCGCCCTGATCGAAGACGGCGAACGGACGGAGCTTGCGGCATGACCATCGAAACCCGCGCGCTCCTCTCCCATCCGTCCCTGACGTCGCCCGAGGCGGAGGGCCGGCCTGCGCCCCCGCGTCGCCCCCGGAGGAAGACCCGGCTCCTGCCGGTGCTCGTCTCCACCGCGACGATCGTCTCCTTCCTGCTCCTCTGGTGGCTCGCAAGCGCGCTGGCGCTCGTTTCGCCGGTCTTCCTGCCGTCGCCGGCAGCCGTGGCGATCTCGCTTGGCAGTCTCGTTACCACCGGCTTCGTGGACGCCACACTGGCCGAGCATGCCGCGGCAAGCCTCTGGCGCATCTTCGGCGCGCTGTTTTTCGCCGTGCTCATCGGCGTTCCCGCCGGGCTCGTGATCGGCCTCAGCCGCATCGGCAAGGCGCTGTTCGATCCCGTGGTCGAGTTTCTGCGGCCGCTGCCGCCGCTTGCCTATCTGCCGCTCATCATCATCTGGTTCGGCATCGGCGAGCCGTCGAAGATCATCGTGATCGCGCTCGCCATGCTGCCGCCGGTCATCATTTCGACGGCGGCGGGTGTGAAGACCGTGCCGAAGGACCAGGTGCGGGCGGCGCGCTCCTTCGGTGCTTCGGGGCTGCAGGTGCTCTCGCACGTCATCCTGCCGAATACCTTGCCGGGTATCCTCACGGGCATTCGCATCGCGCTCGGAGCCGGCTGGTCGACGCTCGTCGCGGCGGAACTCGTGGCTGCCAACCGTGGCCTCGGTTTCATGATACAGTCCGCATCGCAATTCCTGGTCACCGACGTGGTGATCGCCGGCATTCTGGTAATCGCGCTGATCGCCTTCCTTCTCGAAGGCCTGGCGCGTGTGGTCGAGGCAAGGCTCATTCCCTGGGCGAGCCATCGCAATTGAGCGAAGGAGACGGCAATGGCATGGACGGCACGGGATCTGGACGAACCCCTGAAAGTCGCGATCATCGGCGGCGGCTTCGCCGGCACGTCGGTGGCGCTGAACCTCCTGAAGAGCTTTGGCGATAGCCCGCAAAGCCCCGAGATCCTGATTTTCGAGCCGCGTTCCGAACTGGGGCGCGGCCTTGCCTATGACACCCATGACCCGGTCCATCGCGTCAATGTGCCCGTCGGCAAGATGAATGTCTTTCCGGATGACGAGGGCGCCTTCGAGCGCTGGTTCTTCGCGAGCGGCGAACATGAGGCGGATCCCGGTGCGCTGGGCGAGGACGGTCACTACTATCCGCGCCGCGAGGCCTTCGGCCGCCATGTGCACGAACTCGTCCGCCCGCATGTCGCCGCCGGAAACGTCCGGCACATCCGGACGCGCGCGGAGATCGTCCGGTTCGAGAACAGTCGGTACGTGCTCTCCGGCGAGGACGGAAAATCCTATCTCGCCGATATCCTCGTCGTCGCCACCAGCCATCCGCCTCCGAGCCCGCCGGCGGCGTTCGGCGTGCTCTCCGCAGACACGCGGTTCATCGCCGATCCGACCAGGCCGAATGCGCTGAGCGGCATCGGCAGGGACGACCGCGTGCTGATCGTCGGTTCCGGCCTTACCTCGGCGGACGTGATCGCCTCGCTGGAGCAAGCCGGGCATGAGGGCGCGATCACCGTCTTCTCCCGCCGCGGCCTGCGTTCCCGCTGTCATGCCAAGGCAGCGCACGAACCGCTCGGTGATTTCACGACAGAGCCGGCGCGGACGGTGCGGGAACTCGTCCGGCGTGTCAGGGATGAAGTCCGTCAGGCGGCGAGCGAGGGCATTGGCTGGCAGCCGGTCTTCGATGCATTGCGTGCTCAGGGAGGCCACATCTGGCGCGCCCTGCCGCTCGTGGAGCGGCAGCGGCTGGTTCGGCATATCCGGCCGTTCTGGGACGTCCACCGGTTCCGCATCGCACCTCAGGTGCATGCCAGCGGCGAGCGGCTGATCGCCGAAGGACGGCTGCGCTACCTTGCCGCCAGCCTCCATGGCATCGATTACGCCGGTCCGGACGCAGACATCGGCATTTCGCTCCGTCATCGCCATACAGGTGAGATCGAGGAAGGGCACTACGACGCCGTGGTCATCACGACGGGGCCGGCGCATCGCAGCATCATTGCGCAGCAACCCTATCTGCAATCCCTGAACGGGCTCGGCCTCATCAAACTCGACGATACCGGTCTCGGCCTCGCCTGCGACCGGAATGCCCGGGCGCTCGATCTCTGGAACGCACCCGTGCCGGGCCTCTACATCGCCGGACCACTGGCGCGCGGCACCTTCGGCGAGCTCATGGGTCTGCCGCAGGTTAGCGAGCAGGCGGCGCTCGTCGCGGATGAGATCCGCCTGGAACTCGGAAAGCGCTGGAGCTGGATGCACGCGCATCTCTTGAAGGCTCCCAGCCCTGCACTCCGGCCCTGATCCGGAGTGCAGGCGTTCAAGGAGAAAAATATTCTCCTGATAAATCTATAAAAATTATAGAATTACTATATGGCGCGACAGATCCCTTTATTCTCTCTCCAAACCGGCCATTGCCGGAGGAGATGAAGACGACCGGCCCACAGTCTTGCCGGCCAGCCAATCGAGGAGTGCCCGCCAATGACCCGCCACATCCGCTTCAACGCTTTCGACATGAACTGCGTCGCCCACCAGTCGCCGGGTCTCTGGCGGCATCCGCGCGATCGCTCCTACAAGTACAAGGATCTCGACTACTGGCAGGATCTCGGCCGGACGCTGGAGCGCGGCATCTTCGACGGCATCTTCATCGCCGACGTGATCGGCTATTACGACGTCTACAAGGGCTCCAACGAGAACGCGATCCGCGAGGCCGCGCAGATCCCGGTCAACGATCCACTGCAGCTCGCGGCCCCGATCGCTCTCGCGACCGAACATCTGGGCATCGGCATCACCGCCTCCACCTCGTTCGAACATCCCTACACCTTCGCCCGGCGGCTCTCGACGGCCGACCACCACAGCAAGGGCCGCGTCGGCTGGAACATCGTGACCTCCTACCTGGAAAGCGGCGCGAAGAACATTTCGCAAGGAGGGCTCCGCCGGCACGACAACCGTTACGAGGTCGCCGCCGAATATGTGGAGGTCCTCTACAAGCTGTTCGAAGGCAGCTGGGAGGAAGGCTCGGTCGTCCGCGATGCCTCCCGCGGCATCTTCACCGATCCGTCGAAGGTTCACGAGATCGGCCACAAGGGCAAATATTTCGAGGTGCCCGGCTATCACCTCACCGAGCCTTCGCCGCAGCGCACGCCCGTTCTCTACCAGGCAGGCGCGTCCGGCCCGGGCAAGGCGTTTGCCGCATTGCATGCGGAATGCGTGTTCGTCGCGGCTCCGACCAAATCGCTGCTGAAGCAATATGTGAAGGACATCCGCACGCTCGCCGCCGCCGCCGGACGCGATCCAAAGAAGGTGCTGATCTACAACCTCACCACGCTCATCATCGACGAGACCGACGAGAAGGCGGCCAAGCGGTTCGAGGACTATGCAAGCTACACCTCCTATGACGGCTCGCTCACCTTCATCTCCGGCTGGAGCGGCATCGATTTCGGCCAGTATGCGCCGACCGATCTGCTGAAGAAGGTGGAAACCAATGCCATCGTGTCCGTGGTCGAGCATTTTGCCGGCAAGGACAAGCAGTGGACGGTCGAGGAACTCGCGAAATGGGGCGGCATCGGCGGTCTGGGCCCGGTCTTCGTCGGCTCGCCCTCCACCATCGCCGATATCCTGCAGGACTGGCAGGAGGAGACCGATGTCGACGGCTTCAACCTCGCCTATGCGGTGACGCCCGAAAGCTTCGAGCAGGCGGTGGATCTGCTGGTGCCGGAGCTGCAGAAGCGTGGCGTCTACCCGACGGCGTACAAGCCCGGCACGCTGCGCGAAAAACTGTTCGGAGAAGGCCCGTACCTGCCGAAGAATCATCCGGCGGATCAGTACCGCGACATCGAGGCCTACAAGCGCCGTGAGGCAGAGCTACGCGAAGGCGCGGTGCTGAAGGCCGTTCCCTGACGTTCGGCCGTACACCGCAAGCCGAATGATCACAGAAAGCGCCGTGCCGGACAGCACGGCGCTTTCTGCTCTTGTGGGTAGGGCTGCAAAGGGCAATATGAGAGGCAGCACGTGCGCATCAAGGCGCAGCCAATGAAGGAGCAATTGCAATGAGTTCGGCACCCACGATCCGCACCCGCCCGACCGGGGCAACCTCCACCATGGGCCGGACCGGCTATCCCCGCGTCGTCTCTGAAACCGGAGGCATCATCGACATCAAGACCGGGGCGTCGGAGGAGGGCTTCAACCCGCTCGACCTCATCTATGCCTCGCTCTCGGCCTGCCTCGCCATGAGCGCCCGCATAGCCGCCACCAAGCTCGGCCTCCTCGACCGGCTGGAAGGCGTGACGGCAGAGGTGAAGGGCGAGAAGGCCCCGGATGAACCCTCCCGCATCGCCCGCTTCGACATCCGCTTCGATATCCGCGGCGATTTCGACGACGAGACCCGCCACGAGATCGCCCGCCTTGCCGAAAGCATCTGCACGGTCAGCAACACCATTGCCGGCCAGCCGGAGTTCGCGATCGAGATCGCGGGCTGAACGGTCGCGCTACTCTTTTCGACGAAAAGCCCGCCGGTCTTTCCACCGGCGGGCTTTCTGCATCTTGGGCCGAAATCGACTACGCTTACTTCGAGACGTCGTCGTAATAGACCTGGTCGGCATTGAGGCCCTGGACGTAGTCCTTGACGTTCTTGCCGAGCACGACCTGATCCGCACCCTGCGAGATGAAGACGTAGGGTGCCTTTTCCTGTATTTCCTTCTGCAGCTTGCCATAGAGCTCGGCGCGCTTGGCCGGGTCCTGTTCCTTCACCGCCGCGAGCGTTTCCTCGGAGATTTCCGGGATCACCCAGCCGGCCTGCTTGGCCACCGTGTTTGCGGAATTGTCCTTGTTGATTGCGAAGGCCGAGGCATTGGAGTGCGGGTCGAAATAGTCGGGGATCCAGTAGCGCAGCGTGATCTGGTACTTGCCCGAGCGGCCGCGGGCATAGATGTCGCTTGCGACACCCGGCTGGATCTCGAGCTGGATGCCGGCCTGACCGAAGGTCGACTGCAGCGACTGCGCGATGGTCAGGAAGGGCTGTTCGTTGAAGACGGGGAATTCCACCTTCACCGGCGTCTTGATGCCGCCATCCGCCAGGATCTTCTTCGCCTTTTCGACGTCCAACTTGAACGGCGTGTCGTTCAGCGCACCTGGGAAGCCCTCCGGCAGGAAGGCCTGATGCACCTTGCTCTGGCCGCGAAGCAGGTTCTTGGTGATGCCCTCATAGTCGATGAGGTAGCGGGCGGCCTGCGCAAAGGCGGGATTGCCGAGCGTCTCGTTGGCCTTGGTGTTGATCAGCAGGTAATCGGTGCGGGCGGACGGTACCGACAGCACGGTGACCTTGTCTTCCTTCTTGATCGCGTCGATCTGGTCGGCGCCGAGGCCGCGGGCGATGTCGGCATCGCCTTGCTCGACCTGCAGGCGGCGCGAGCCCGCGTCCGGCACGTTCTGCAGGATCACGCGCTCGAGCTTCGGCTTGTGCGCGGCCTTTTCGTTGGCGCCGAGCACCAGCGCCTCGTGCGGGCGGTACTTGGAGATGACGAAGGCGCCGGAGCCGGCGGAATTGGTCTTCAGCCAGCCATTGCCGAAATCGTCACCGGATACGTGCTCCGAAACAGCCTTCTCGTCCACGATGGAGGCGATCGGGGCCGTCAGGAGCGCGAGCGCGAAGGCCGGGCCGACATCGGCGGTCCAGGTCAGCTGCACGTGGCTGTCGTCTACCTTCTTCAGGCCGGCATCGACGGTCTCGGCGGTCCAGCCGAGTTCGTTCAGGATGAAGGCCGGGGACTTGTTGAGCTTGACGGCGCGCGCAAGCGAGAAGATCACGTCTTCGGGTCGGACAGGGTTGCCGGAGGCAAAGACCGCATTCTTGCCGATCTCGAAGGTCAGGCTCTTGCCGTCTTCGCCAGCCTTCCAGGAGCCGGCAATGGCGGGTACGATCTTGGTGCCGTCCTTGCGGTCGGATTCGACCAGGCGCTGGTAGACATTGTTGAAGGTCTGGACGGTTGTGAGCTCGAAGCCCTCGGCGGGGTCGAAGCTCACCGCATCGTCGATCGACTGGGCAACGACCAGTGCCTTGGCAGGCGTTGCGGCGCTGGCAAGCGGTGCCGCGGCAAAACCGGCGGTCGAGAAGGCCGCCGCAAGCAGAAGCCTGCGTGTCATGGAAAGCGTCATGTTCATATCTCCTGTCGGGGGAAACGCCGTGGAATGGGGGAGGTTCGGTTCACGGCTTGAGGAAGGGAAGGACGTCCGCGTCCGGCTCGGCCTGGACGAGATTGGCAAAGACGGTCGTCGCCACCATGATGCCGGCGAAGGCAACGAGGTTCGCGAGCGTTACGGTGTCATAGGTCTCATGAAGGCCAGCCCAGATGTCGTCCGGCACCTGTCGTGCATTGTTCTGGCCCAGCGTGCTACCGAAGCGCTGCAGCAGCGCCTCGCTTTCGGTCGGCTGCAGGTGATCGGGATGCGCACCGATGCCGGAGAGCGCCCGGCGAAAGAAGCCGACGGGAATGGTGGCGCCTTGCGCCTCGGAAATCGCCAGCGAGAAGATGAAGATCGCGCGATCGCCGATGACAGGGGAAAGCTCCGCCTTCAGCGCGAACCACTCGCCATAGATGCGCAGTGCCGCCGGAGAATGGGCCTGGATCCACTTCAGGTTCGTCATCCGGCCGCGGGCGCGCAGTTCGTGCGCGATTGCTTCCTTCTGCTCCGGGGAAGCATCCTTTTCCTTGAGAGGTTCTATGCGCGGCATGGGCTGTCCTGTCTCATTTCGCCGACCAGATTAGTGCCGGCCTGACGAAACGGGCAGATAGGACTTTGTTTTCAAAAGGCATCTGCAAAATTTTGTTTGCTGGTTTTCGTCGTGCCGGCGGTAATTTTTCTAATTGCCTATAGAATTAGTATTCAATTGGGTTCGGCTGTTTGCACATGGGCCGCTCACGCGGCGGCCCGGGTAATTTCATCCTTGCGGCGGGCAACGAAGGCATCGAGTTCCTCCGATATCGCGGAATCGAGTGCCGGCTCCTCATAGGTCCGGAGCAATTCCCTGTAGATGGCGTGGGCGCGTTCCGTCCCCGATTTTCCGCCGGCTTCCGACCAGTTCTCGAAGTTCCGCCAATCGGAGAGCATGGGCTCGTAGAAGGCATGTTCGAAGCGGGCGAGGGTATGGCCGGTGCCGAAGAAATGTCCGCCGGGACCCACCTCGCCGATGGTGGAGACGGCCATGTTTTCCTCGTCCACCGCGATCGGATCGAGGAAGCTCCGCATCATCTGCAGCATTTCCGCATCGAGGATCAGCTTTTCGAAGGACGCGGTCAGCCCGCCTTCGAGCCAGCCGGCGGCATGCTCGATCAGGTCGACACCGCCGATGATCGTGCTCCAGAGCGACATGCCGGATTCATAGGCCGCCTGCACGTCGACGCAGTTGGAAGCCGTGACGTTGGAGGACCGGAACGGCACGCCATAGCGCCGGGCGAGCTGGCCGGACGCGATTTGCGCCTTTGCATATTCCGGCGTGCCGAAGGCGGGCGAGCCGGTCCGCATGTCGACGTTCGAGGTGAAGCCGCCATAGAGCACCGGAGCGCCCGGCGAGACCACCTGCGACAGCGCGATCAGCGCCAGCGCTTCGGCATTCTGCTGCGTGAGCGCCCCGGCGATGGTCACGGGGCTCATGGCGCCGGAGAGAGTGAAGGGGGTGATCGCGATCGGCTGGCCGGCGCGGGCCATGGCGCAGAGGCCCTCGCCCATGGGAATGTCGAGCCTGAGCGGTGAGTTGGAATTGATGACGGTCAGTGTCGCCGGATTGCGCTTCAGTTCCTCCCGGCTTTGGCCAAGCGTGATCGAAAGCATGTCGATCGCATCTTCCACGCGGTAGGTGCCGAGCGCCCAGCACTGCCAGTTCTTGTCGGTCAGCTGGATCGCCGCGCGATAGAAATCGAGGTGGCGCGTGTCCGGCGGCAGGTCGGTCGGCTCGCAGGGGCAGCCGCCTTCCTGGTGGATGACGTTCACCTGGTGCACCAGCCGGATGTAGTCGCACATGTCGGCATGGTTGCCGGCGCGCCGTCCACGCTCGAGATCGCTGACGAAGGCCGGCCCGCCGGTCGCGGCAAAGATCAGGCTGCCATCGCCGACGGTGAGGTTGCGTGCAGGGTTTCGCGCCTGCAGCGTGAAGCGCGAGGGCACCGTGCGGATCAGTTCCTCCACCATGGCCGGATCGAAGCGTACGCGCTGGCTTGCCTCGTCGACTGTCGCGCCAGCCTGTCGCAGAAGCCGCCGGCTTTCCTCGTGCATCACCTCCATGCCCGTTTCAGAGAGCAGGCGGAGCGAGGCGCGATGGATCGCCTCCACCTCGTCCTCGCTCATGATCGCAAGTTTCGGATAGCGGTTGCTGACGGGCCCGAACGGCATCTGCCGTATGCCCGTGCCCGATGCCATGCGCCGTTCGCGCCGCCCCGTCGTGTTGCGTGCCATGTCCTGCCTCCTTGATGTGGATATGAACTCCGGCCGCAAGCGGCCAGCAGCCTTGGTCACGCCTTCCCGAAACGGGCAAGGTCGAGATAGCCGTCCGCGAGGATGACCGGCTTCAGCCCCTCCCGCGCCACGGCGGCGAAGACCTCGTGGGTCAGGAACACGAAGCCGCCGGATTCCTCCATCAGGTCCTGCATCTTCTTGTAGATCGTATCCCGCTTGCCCTGGTCGGTCTCGGCCATGCCCTCCTGGTAGAGCTTTTCGAACTCCGGACTGTCGAACTGCGACCAGTTGTAGATGCCGATTTGTGAAGGCCGGAACCAGGTGAGGTTCTCCGAAGGGTCGACGCCGCCGGCGAAATTCATCAGAACCATTTCCAGCTTCTGCCACTGGTCGCCCGCCGTCTTGTCGCCCAGTGACCAGTAGACGCCCTCGTCATAGGTCTTGATGTCGACGGTCATGCCGACGGCGCCGAGCAGGGCCTGCACGATCTGGCAGGTGAGCTGGCTCGTCTTGTCGTTGAGCGCCGCAAGCTCCACGGTCAGCCCGGAAACACCGGCTTCGTCGAGGAGGCTTTGCGCCTTGGCGGCATCGGCGGGATAGAGGATCGCATCCCGATGGCCGGTGAGCGCAGGCGGCACGACGCCCGTCGCCGGCACCGCAAGCCCCGCATAGGAACCCTCCATGATCTGGCTGACGTCGATCGCATACTGGATCGCGCGACGCACCTTTTCATCCTTGAACTTCGGATTGGCGAGGTTGATCGAGATCCAGGCGAAGCGGTTGCCGCTCATCTCGATGAGCGTCGTCTTCTCCGGCAGTTTCGTCTTGTAGGTGGCCAGCGTGTTCAGGCTGATCTTGGCATAGTCGATGGCCTTGGACTCGTAAGCGAGTGCTGCGGAATCGTCATCGGTCACGATCTCGAAGCGGACATTCGGGAAGGCCGGCTTCTCGCCCTTCCAGTCCGGGTTCGGCTTGAGGCTGAGGCTCTGTTTCGGCACCCACTTGTCGATGAGATAGGGCCCTGCAGAGGCCGGTACCTCGGTCGTGAACTTGCCGCCGGCCTTCTCCACCGCCGCCTTGCAGACGATGTGACCCATGTAATAGGGCAGCGTTGTGACCCAGAAGGGCTGCGACGGGGCCTTGAGGTGGATGATGCCCGTGCGGTCTCCGGTCACCTCCACCTTGTCCAGTGCATCGAAGGCATAGGCCCAGGCGGAGGAATTCTTCGGATCGGCTACGCGCTCGAAGGAATATTTCACGTCCTCGGCGGTCACCGGGCCGTAGCCGTTGGTCCATGTCAGCCAATCCTCGAGTTCGAAGGCGATTTCCGTCGGCGATTTCTGCTCGAGCGACTTCGCGGCATAGGGCTTCCAGGCGACGCCATCCCGGACGTCGCCCAGCCGGTTCAGCGAGACGAACAGGCAGCGGCCGATTTCCTCCTCCAGCAGGCCGTTCTGGAAGGCCGGGTCCAGGACCTGGATGTCGGATGCACCGCGGACGACGAGCGTATCGCCGTCTGCGGCATAGGAAAGGCCGGGCCTGAGCGCCAGCGCTGCAAGCCCTGCACCGGCGCCTGCGAGAAACTGTCGTCTGTCGATCTTCATGCCTGTTGTCATGGCTTCGTTCCCCTCTTGGTTTTGCTTATGACGTCATGGGCAGTGGAATGGGCTCTTGCTGCTCGGCCGCGACCGCCAGCGGGAAATGACAGGCGGCCTGATGCCGGTCGGAGAAATGCTGCATCGCCGGAGCCTCGGTCCGGCAGCGCGCACGCACGTGGCGGCAGCGGGTGTGAAATTCGCAGCCAGCCGGGCGGTGCGCGATGCTCGGCACTTCGCCCATGACCGGCGGCTCCGAGCGCCGCTGCCTCGGATCGGGGATCGGCTCGGAGCGGATCAGCGCTTCCGTATAGGGATGACGCGGGTTCGAGAAGATCTCTGCAGGCGGTCCCGCTTCCACCACGCGGCCGAGATAGAGGATGACGATCCGGTCGCCCACGTGGCGCGCAACGGAAAGGTTGTGCGTGATGATCAGGAAGGCCGTCCAATGCTCGTCGCGGATGCGGCGGAAAAGGTTCAGCACCCCGCCTTGCACCGACACGTCGAGGCCTGCGGTCGGCTCGTCCGCCACGATCAGCCGGGGCATCCCGGAAAGCGCGCGGGCAACCGCGGCACGGCGCGCCTGGCCGCCCGAGAGTGCATGCGGAAACCGGTTGAGGAGCTGGCGTGGCAGCCCTGCGGCTTCTGCAAGCGCTGCGATCGCGCTCAAGTCGGTCCCGCCGCGGCCCAGAATGCGGCGAGGTTCGGCGATGATCGAGCCGATCCTTTGCCGTGGATCGAAGGAAGAGACCGGGTCCTGGAACAGCAGCGCTGCATGCCGGCGGATGTCCCGGAAATGACGGGGCGAGGGACCGTCGACCGGCTTGCCCTCAAAGAGGATCTCGCCCGATGCGGGCTGCATGAGGCCCAGCAGCGTGCGTCCGAACGTGGTCTTGCCTGACCCGCTCTCGCCGACCATGCAGAGGATCTCCCCCGGCGTGATGGCAAGCGAAACGTCGCAGAGGATTTCGGGCGCCGGGTCCTTGGCCAGGAAGGGCAGGAGCGGGCGTGCAGGCACGCGGACGGTGAGGTTTCGTGTCTCGATCAGCGGCGTCATCGTCATGGCGCGCTCCGGATGCAGCGGGCGCCATGCACGGGATCGCTGCCGAAGGCCCAGGCCGGAACATTACTCCGGCAGGCGTCCATCACATGGGGACAGCGGGATGCAAAGCCGCATCCCGGCGTGCCGGGACGCGCCACTTCGCCCGCGATCACCGGAAGCGGTCCACCGTCGGGCTTGATCAGCGCCGGCTCGCAGGCCATCAGCGCCCGGGTATAGGGATGGCGGGGATCGGCAAAGATTGCCCCGACGGGCCCCTGTTCCACGATCCGCCCGGCATACATGACAGCGACCCGGTCGCAGATCTCGGCGATCACGCCGAGATGATGGGAGATCATCAGGATCGAGACGCCGAACTCGCGGTTCATTTCCCGCATCAGGTGCAGGATCTGCGCCTCCATGGTCACGTCCAGCGCAGTCGTCGGCTCGTCGGCGATCAGGAGGGCAGGGCGCATCAGAAGGGCTGCGGCAATCGCCACCCGCTGCAGCATGCCGCCCGAAAACTGGAACGGGTAGAGCGCGAGCTTTGCGGTGGGATCGGGTATGCCGACCCGCTCCAGCATGGCGATGATCCGTTGCCGCTTCTCGGTACGGCTGGCGTTCCGGTCACGCCACAAAAGCTGGGTCAGCTGCTGTCCGAGCGTATGGATCGGGCTGAACGCGGTCATCGGATTCTGGAAGATCATGGCGGCAGCAGGTCCGCGCAGAGCCGCAAGCTCGGCTTCGTCGGCGCTCAGCATGTCCGTCTCCTGCAGCCGGAAGCGCCGGCCTCCGACGGCCGTTCCCTTTGGCAGCAGGCCGAGCACCGCATGGGCGAGCGTCGACTTGCCGGATCCGCTCTCGCCGATCACGCCCAGCACCTCGCCGGGGCGGATGTCGAGATCCACGCCCTCCACCGCCAGCACCAGACCGCCATAACGGATGGAAACATCCTTCAAGTCGAGGACCGGGTCCGCTGCAAGGGCTGCATGTGCGGGGCGCATCATGGCTGGCGCTCCCGCCTGAGCTTCGGGTCGAGCGCATCGCGCAGCGCCTCGCCGAAGAAGGTGAAGCCGATCGTCGCCAGGATCAGCGGCACGCCGCCCACGATGACCGGTATGGGCGAATTGCGGATGACCGCGAAGCCGTCGCTCAGGATGTTGCCCCAGCTCGGGATCTGCGGCTTGACGCCGAGCCCGAGGAAGGAAAGGCCCGCTTCGAGCGTGATCACCGTCGACATGTCGAGGCAGGCGAGGATCAGGAGCGGCCCGACGACGTTCGGCATCAGGTGCAGGAAGAGAATGCGGCCCGTGCCCGCATCCATGGCCTGTTCCGCACGGATG
>CAMFHT010000076.1 GCA_945952245.1 uncultured Rhizobium sp.
CCCTTGGTTTTGAGGCGATTCGCCTCAGCCGAAATCAATGGCGTGCAGCGAGGATCCATGCTTTTTCAGCCAGGCCCGCGCATCCTCCGTTCCCGGGCAGAGCTTTTCACACAGTGCCCAGAATTTCGGCCCGTGGTTCATCTCCTTGAGATGCGCCACCTCATGGGCGGCAAGGTAGTCGATCACGTCAGGCGGCGCCATGGCGATCCGCCAGGAGAAATTCAGATTGCCCGACGTCGAGCACGACCCCCAGCGGCTGCGGGTGTCCTTGAGTGTCAGCTCGTTGTGCACTTTGCCGATCCGGGCCGTGTGATGCTTCACCAGCCGTTCGAGCTCGATACGGGCGATTTTCTTAAGATAGTCGGCGATGCGGCGGCCGACATGCTCTTCGAGGCCGCTGACCCGGATGACCGCCTCCCCGCCCTGATCGGCAGTTTCCGTCAGGCCGCGCAGTTTGCCCGTATGTTCGATGCGATGGGGTTTTCCCATGATGAGGATCGTGCCGCCCGGAAGCGGGCGCGTATCGTCGGGATAATCGAAGAGTTTACCCTCGAGCCAGCCATGGTGCCGCTTCAGGAAGGCTTCAAGCTCCCGCTCGGGAAGACCATGCGGCACGGTCATCTTGAGCCCCCGCCCGCCCGGTTCGATCCTGAGCGTGATGCGGGTGGCGCGCACCGAATGCCGAACCGTGAGCGGAACCGGCCTGCCATGCACGTCATGCACGCGCTCTTCCTTGCGGTCCGGCTTCGGCGCACGGCGGCGGGCAGGCTTTTTCTTCAGGGCGGAAAACATGGAGAACTGTTTAGCCGATTCGGCGGAGAAACGGGGCAAAAACCGGCGTCTTGCGGACGCCGGCTTCATCTCGTCAACATTTACGACTGCACGTCGGGCGTGATGTCGGTCGGGCCGTTCCGGTTGCCGCGTTCGCGCATGAAGCGGTCGAACTCCTCGCGGTCGCGGGCACGGCGGAGTTCCGCCATGTAGCGATCGAACTCGGCGCGCATCTCGTCGAGCTTGCGGCGCTCGGCCTCGATACGGTCCATTTCGGCGCGGCGCCAGTCGTCGAAAGCGGCATTGCCGGTTTCCGAATGGCGCGCGCGGCAGGATCCCCTGCCCCATTCCTTCCTGAAGCGCGAGCCGAACGGGCTTTCGTCCATCCGGCGATTGGCTTCACGCTTGAAATCCTTCAGACGTTCGCCGAACAGGATATAGGCCAGCATGGCCAGACCCAACGGCCAGAAGACGACGAAACCCAGGACCATCAGGGCAATGGTCGCAGGTGTCCAATCCGGACGGATATAGGCAGACTGGTTCATTTGCTCTAACCTCGTTTCCCCGGCCGGCGGAATGCCGCCCGGTGGATTCGATGTGGTCAGCCAAATGTGGCGCTTCAAGCAGCGCTGCGCCCAAATCGGACAAGCCGCTGTTTTAGAACGAAAATACCGTGTGCTGGAGCATTTTCAGCAGAAGTGCTACCACGGTTTTCCGTCCGGAAATGCGCAAAGGTCAAAAATTCAGAGCGTCACGCCGTTTTGCCGCCCTTGATCACGCGCTTGACGGCGGGTTTCCCCGCCTTGCCGTGCTCCTTCATGAAGGCGACGATGCGGGGAGCGATTTCCTTTCGGAAACGAGACCCGTTGAAGACGCCGTAATGGCCGACATCGGGCTGCAGGTAGTGCTGGCGCATGCTCTCAGGGATCGAGGAACAGAGCGTCTGGGCAGCCTTGGTCTGGCCGGGACCAGAGATGTCATCGTTCTCGCCCTCGACGGTCAGGAGCGCAACCCGCTTGATCGCGGTCGGGTCGACGTGCGTGGAGCGATGCATCATCTCCCCCTTCGGCAGGGCATGGCGAATGAAGACCGTATCCACGGTCTGCAGGTAGAACTCGGCGGTCAGATCCATGACGGCAAGATATTCGTCGTAGAAATCACGGTGTTTCTCGGCCGAATCCCCGTCGTTCTTGACGAGGTTCATGTAAAAATCCTTGTGCGCGGTGAGGTGCCGGTCAAGGTTCATGGACATGAAGCCGGAGAGCTGCAGAAAGCCCGGATAAACCGGTCGCATGAAGCCCGGCAGCGGCCAGGGCACGTTCATGATGACCTTGTCCCCGAACCAATCGAGCGGCTTTTCCTGCGCCAGCTGGTTGACGGCGGTCGGCGCGATGCGGGTGTCGATCGGACCGCCCATCAGCGTCATCGTCGAGGGCACCAGCGGATCGTTCGCCGCTTCCATCACCGAGACGGCGGCGAGCACCGGCACCGAGGGCTGGCAGACAGCGACCACATGCGTGTCCGGGCCAAGGAAATGCAGCATATCGATCACGTAATCGATATAATCGTCGAGGTCGAAAGTGCCATCCGACAGCGGCACCATGCGCGCATCGATCCAGTCGGTGATGTACACCTCGGCATGCGGCAGCATGGCTTCGACCGTGCCGCGCAGGAGCGTTGCATAATGCCCGGACATGGGTGCGACGATCAGAAGCTTCGGGTCCTGCCGATGACCGGCAGGCAGAACGCGTTCGAAATGCAGGAGATTGCAGAAGGGCTTGGACCAGACGACCTTCTCGTAGACTGCACTCGGCACGCCATCGATCATCGTTTGCGGCAGGTTGAAGTCCGGCTTGGCATAGCGGCGGGTGGCGCGCTCGAAGACTTCGAGGCCGGCGGAGACGGAGCGGCCATAGAGCGTGTGGGACAGCGGATTGAGCGGATTCTTCAGCGAAAGCCGCATGACTTCAGCCGCGGCGCGCACGGGCGTCATCGCGGCATGGTTCATTTCATAGACCTGGTAAAACATGAATGCTTGCCCTTTCTGCGGCCGTCAGGCGGGCTCGGGTCCGATCGTCCCCATCCGATCCGTCCCGCCGGGCCGGAATTTTGGAGCCTATCAGCTTTTTGCTGCAGAGCAACATACTTGAAGCCTGCAGTATCAGCCCGAGAGACCGCGCCTTGGAACAGCGGCCGCTGCGCTTTGAACGCGCGGCCACCGGATCCGGGTCCATCATGGCGGGCCAGTCTTGACCGAAGCTTTGTGCGCCGGTCAGGGGCCCTTCCCCGCAAGCAGATTAAGCGGGAAAGGGTTAAGGGCTTATGTGGGAAAGATTATGCGTCTGCAGCAAAGACTTGGCGTTGGTTACCAAGTCCCTGAATACCGAGTTCCACCACATCGCCGGTCTTCAGATAGCGTGGCGGCTTCATGCCCATGCCAACGCCGGGAGGGGTGCCGGTGGATATGACGTCGCCCGGATGGAGCGACATGAACTGGCTGAGATAGGAGACGAGGAAGGCGACATTATAGACCATTGTCTGAGACGAGCCGTCCTGCATTTTCTCGCCATTGACCGTCAGCCACATGGAAAGTGCCTGGGGATCCGGCACCTCGTCCTTGGTGACCAGCCAGGGGCCGATCGGACCGAACGTGTCGCAGGACTTGCCCTTGGTCCACTGGCCGGAGCGTTCGGTCTGGAAGGCGCGTTCCGAGACGTCGTGGGAAACGCAGTAGCCGGCGACGTAATCGAGGGCGTCCGCCTCGCTCACATACTTCGCCGTCTTGCCGATGACGACGCCAAGCTCGACCTCCCAGTCGGTCTTTTCTGAACCACGGGGAATGAGAACCGTATCGTTCGGTCCACAGATGGCCGAGGTCGCCTTCATGAAGATGACGGGTTCCGGCGGCACAGCCATGCCGCTCTCCGCGGCATGGTCGGAATAGTTGAGGCCAATGCAGATGAACTTGCCGGTGCCGGCGACACAGGCCCCGATCCGTTCGCCCTCGATGACAGGCAGGCTGGACGGGTCGATCGCCGCGATTTCAGCCAGGCCTTCGGGAGAGATATGGCGGCCTCCAATATCGGACACATGTGCCGACAGGTCTCGCACCTTGCCATCCTTGTCCAGAAGTGCGGGCCTTTCCTGCCCCGGCTTGCCCACGCGCATCAGTTTCATGGTTCAACGTCTCCCGTTTGAAATTCGAAATCACATATGAACGAATTATTTATCCGTGTCATCCGCGGATTTGTTCTTCTGCAAAACGGCCTGCAAACTCCTTGAGCACCTCGATGGCCGTGTCGGCATCCGCCTTGGTCATGTCGAACTGGCCGGCCTGGAAACGAATGACCAGAGCGCGCTCCACCCGCGTCTGTGTCAGGTAGATGCGGCCGTCATTGTTGATCGCATCGAGGAAGGCCTGGACGTGCGCATCGTCGGTCGTGCCCTCTGCCTTCAGCGGCCTGAAAGTGAAGAGAGACAGGAACGGCTTCGTCAGGATTTCGAAGCGGGAGTCTTCCGCAAGGGCTCTCTCGACCTTTTTAGCCCAGCGCACATGATTGCGGATCATCGCCCTCAGCCCTTCCAGGCCGTGATAGCGGAGAAGGAACCAGAGTTTCAGCGCCCGGAACCGGCGGCCGAGCGGCACGGACCATTCGGAATAGTTGATGAACCCGTCCTTGCCGGATGTCTTGAGGTATTCGGGCTGGATCGCAAGCGTACGGACCAGATCCTCGGGGCTGCGGATGAACTGGATGGAGCAATCGAAATGCGCACCAAGCCATTTGTGGGGATTGAAAACGATGGAGTCCGCTTCCTCGACACCTGCCCAGAAATGCCGGAACTCGGGGCAGATCATGGCGGAACCCGCCCAGGCGGCATCGACGTGAACATAAAGTCCGTGGGCATGTGCCACTCTGACCACGGCAGCAATGTCGTCAAATGCGCCTATGCTCGTTCCGCCCGTACAGGCGATGACGCCGGCCGGAAGATAGCCGGATTCCAGGTCCGACCTGATGGCTGCGTCCAGTGCCTTGGCATCCATGCCACGACTGTCTCCCGAGGTCGGTATCCGCACCAGATTGGCGGAACCGATGCCGGAGACCCAGATGGCCCGGTCGATCGAAGTATGCACCTGGTTCGTGGTGTAGATGCGGATCGGCTTCTGGCCGCCGAGGCCTTCCGTGTTGCCCTTCCAGCCAAGCGCGCGCTCGCGCATGACCAGCACGGCGTTGAGCGTGGCGGACGAGGCGGAATCCTGGATGGAGCCGGTAAACATAGCCGGCAGTCCCAGCGCATCCCGAAGCCAGCCGATCATGGCGGTCTCGAGCTCGGTCGCCGCCGGCGAGGTCTGCCAGAGCATGCACTGAGCGGCGAGTGCCGTGACCAGATATTCGGCAACGGCGGAGACGGGCGCCGCATTGGCCGGGAAATAGGCGAAGAACCGCGGGTGCTGCCAGTGCGTCATGCCGGGCATGATGATCGTCTCGAAGTCGGCGAAGATCTTGTCCATGCTCTCGCCGTGTTCCGGCGGCTGCGGGGCGATCTGCTTCGCGATATCGCCGGGGGATGTCTGCGCCCTTACCGGCAGATCCCGGACATCCCGCCGATAATTCGCGCCCCACCGCGCCGCCTTCTCCGACCACTCCAGAAATTCATCCGTCTTCACGCCAAGCCTCCCATCTGCTTCGGGCGAGACCCTATACCATCTCGAGAGGAGCGGCGACGCCCAAAGCAAGAGGTAGCATCGGGTGTTGAACGCTGTGTCTTCTTCCCGTCCGTCAAGCTTACCTTGCTTATGGTGGATGATGGCTTATGTCGGATACAGAGTTCACATCTGGAGACAGACCTCATGACGAATACCAATGGCCGCTCGACGCCACGCCCCGTCGATCCCCTCTTCCTCGACCGGTGGTCCCCGCGCGCCTACTCGGGGGAGGCAATTGATGCCGACGACCTCATGACCATTCTCGATGCGGCCCACTGGGCACCGTCTGCCTCCAACAATCAGCCTTGGCGTTTTGTCTATGGCGTAAAGGGCACTGCGGCATTCGACAGCCTCCGGTCAATCCTCGTGCCCGGCAACCAGCGCTGGGCGAAGGAGGCGGGAGCCCTGGTTTTCGTGATCTCGCAGACTGAGACGGAAGTGACTGCAGAACACGCAGCCCGTCCGATCCCGACCCATTCCTTCGATGCCGGCGCTGCCTGGATGGCGCTTGCGCTGCAGGCTCAATTGCTCGGTTATCATGCCCATGGCATGGCCGGTCTCGATTACGACAAGGCACGCGAACTTCTATCGGTTCCAGAAGGCTTCAAGGTAGAGATGGCGCTTGCTCTCGGAAAGCCGGGACGGGTCGAAGACCTGCCGGAAGACCTGCAGGCCCGCGAAAAGCCCAGCCACCGCAAGCCGCTGGAGACGCTTGCCTTCGAAGGCAAGCTCGGCGGTTGACTTACAACGCCGAAAGGCCGCCGACGATCTCAGCGGCCTTTCGTATGATGAAGTCTCCTCGATCAGATATCGAGGTTCGCGACGCTCAGCGCGTTGTCCTGAATGAATTCGCGGCGAGGCTCGACCTCGTCGCCCATCAGGCGCGAGAACAGCCCGTCGGCATCGGTCGCATCCGCGACCTTCACCTGCAGCAGCGAGCGTACGTTGGGGTCGAGCGTGGTTTCCCAAAGCTGCTCGGCATTCATTTCGCCCAGACCCTTGTAGCGCTGCATGGAGAGGCCCTTGCGGCCAGCGGCAAAGACCGCATCCAGAAGCGCCCGCGGACCGGAGATCTCGGTCTTGCCGTCCTTGCGGATGAGCACCGGCACCTCGGCATAGATTTCCTTCAGCCGTGGCGTCATCTGGTCGATGAGGCGGGCGTCCTGGGAGCCGATGAGCGCCATGTCGAGATGGGCCACTTCCTTGACGCCGCGCACCATGCGCTCGAAGCGAAGGCCGCCTTCACCCGTGACTTCTCCAGACCAGCCGCGCTCGGTTTCCTCGGCGATCAGGTCGAGACGGGTCGCAACCTCGGCAGCCGTCTGTGTGGCGCGCTCGCGGTTGCTGGTGAGCTCCGCATTGAGCGCACCGGAAACGGCAGCCTGCTCGATGATTGCCCGGCTATAACGGGAATGGAGGCCGTCGATCAGCGACCGCAGCCTGAGCGCGTCTGTGATGACTTCGCGCAGATCCTGGCCCATGCGGACCTCGCCGCTGCCAAGCTGCAGCGCGGCATCTTCCAGACCCTGCTGGATCAGGTATTCCTCGAAGGCCTTCTCGTCCTTCAGGTACTGCACGGACTTGCCGCGCGTAACCTTATAGAGCGGGGGCTGGGCGATGTAGAGATGACCGTTCTCGATCAGCTGCGGCATCTGACGGAAGAAGAAGGTCAGAAGCAGGGTTCGGATATGGGCGCCGTCCACGTCGGCATCGGTCATGATGATGATCTTGTGGTAGCGCAGCTTGTCGAGGTTGAACTCGTCCTTGCCGATGGAAGTGCCGAGCGCCGTGATCAGCGTGCCGATTTCCTGGCTCGACAGCATCTTGTCGAAGCGCGCACGCTCGACGTTCAGGATCTTGCCGCGGAGCGGCAGGATGGCCTGGCTTTCGCGCGATCGGCCCTGCTTGGCCGAGCCGCCTGCCGAGTCCCCTTCCACGAGGAAGAGTTCGGATTTGGAAGGGTCGCGTTCGGAGCAGTCGGCCAGCTTGCCGGGAAGCGAGGCGATGTCGAGCGCGCCCTTGCGGCGCGTCAGTTCACGCGCCTTGCGCGCAGCTTCACGGGCGGCCGCGGCTTCGACCACCTTGCCGACCAGCACCTTGGCTTCGGTGGGATGCTCTTCCAGCCATGTGCTGAGCGCTTCGTTGACGAGGCTTTCCACGACCGGTCGAACTTCGGACGATACAAGCTTGTCCTTGGTCTGCGACGAGAACTTGGGGTCCGGAACCTTGACGGAGAGAACGGCGGTCAGGCCTTCACGGCAGTCTTCGCCAGTCAGCGCCACCTTCTCCTTCTTGGTAATGCCGGAGCTGTCGGCATAGGAGACCACCTGGCGGGTCAGTGCCGCGCGGAAGCCGGCCATGTGCGTGCCGCCATCGCGCTGGGGAATGTTGTTGGTGAAGCAGAGCACGTTCTCGTGGTAGCTGTCGTTCCACCAGAGCGCGACTTCGACCGTAATTCCGTCCTTTTCGCCGCGGATCGAAACCGGCTTCTGCACCAAGGGCTTCTTGGCCCGGTCGAGATAGGCAACGAAGGCTTCCAGACCGCCGTCATACATCAGCTCCGTCTGGCGGACGTCGGAATGCCGCTTGTCAGTGAGCAGGATGCGGACGCCGGAATTCAGGAAGGCGAGCTCACGCAGTCTGTGCTCCAGCGTTCCGAAATCGAATTCTGTCTTGGTGAAGGTTTCGGTGCTCGGAAGGAAGGTCACTTCCGTGCCGGTGTAATCGCCGGCCTCTCCCGTCACGGCCAGCGGTGCATCGGCAACGCCGTGGGTGAAGCTCATCTCGTGCCAATGGCCCTTGCGGGCGATCTTGAGCCGCAGCATGACAGACAGAGCGTTGACCACGGAAACGCCCACGCCGTGCAGACCACCCGAGACCTTGTAGGAGTTCTGGTCGAACTTCCCGCCCGCATGCAGCTGGGTCATGATGACTTCGGCAGCCGATACTCCCTCGGACGGATGGAGATCGACCGGGATGCCGCGGCCGTTGTCGGTGACCGTGCAGGAGCCGTCGGGATTGAGCGTGACCGTCACCAGGTCGGCGTGACCGGCGAGCGCTTCATCGATGGCATTGTCAACGACTTCATAGACCATGTGATGCAGGCCGGAGCCGTCGTCGGTGTCGCCGATATACATGCCCGGTCTCTTGCGGACGGCATCGAGGCCCTTCAGAACCTTGATGGAGTCTGCGCCATATTCGGCTGCACCGTTGGATGTTTCGGTCACGTCGGTCATTCGCGGTCTTTCATCAGATGGAGATGCTCGAATTGCACCCGAATCAGCGCATTCAAGCCTGAAAGGAATATAGGGATTATGCCCCGGTATCCAAACCATTGCCGGCCAAATGCGGCATAAAACCGGGGATTATTGCGGTTTTGTACCGCTCTTTTCGGCTTCGTCCAGAACCTTGTCCAGTTTTTCCAAGAATTCGGGCCCGAGGTCACGAATTGCGCGTGAAAACCGGTTGGCGAGGGCCGTATAGGCGGGGGGAAGGCCCGACGTATCGATGACCACCCTCGGGTCGGATGTGCGGGCCAGACGGAAGAGTTCTTCGGCTTCATCCCAGATGATGTTGAAGTAGCCCGCAACCCGCTGCAGGAAATCGAAGCTCGGCGTTCCCTTGTACCCGTGCTCCAACGCGGAGAGATAGGCGGGAGAGACGCCGATCGCCTTTGCCATCTCCTTCTGCGAGACGCCCTTGCGTTCACGAAGATCGCGCATGGCTTCGCCAAAGGGTGTCATGCCTTCTCGCCCTTTTGCCGCGAAAGACGAACGTAAAGCGCGCCCTCTCCACCGTGATGCTGGGCGGCAGGTTCATGGGACGAAATCAGATAGCGGAATTCGGGCTTGGAGAACCAGAGCGGCACGGCCCGCCTCAAGGCACCCTCGCTGCCCATCGAGCTTCCCTTGCCGGTAATGACGAGGACATGCCGCAAGCCCCGCTCGTGCGCATGGATCATGAAATCCAGAAGAAGGCTATGCGCCTCGCTCTGGATCAAGCCGTGCAGATCGATACGTGCCTCGAGCGCAAGCCGTCCCCGCGCGAGCTTGCGCTTGACGGGCCGCTCGAAGGGGTGGTGGCGGCCGGAAGGCTGGCCACCGGGCTTTTCCGGCTCCGCGGCGGCGAAGGCCGCGGTCTGCACCATCTTGAGCGCGTTGTCTGCAGGTTTGGGCTCTGCGTGTTCCGGAAGTTCGAAGGCGAGCAGGTCTTCCATGCGGCCATGCATGGGACGTGTGGTGCGGGCGACCTTGCCCCACAGCACGCGCTCCTCGGCCTTCAACTCCCGGTCCCGTGCCATCAGAGAAATCTCTCGGCAGCCTGGTTCGGGATCAGCAGGGTGAAATGCGCCTCGCGACGCACGGTACCAGCCGCCTCGCCGGCGTCCGGTCCCCAGCCGGTAAAGATGTCGCCACGGGCGGGGCCGACGATCGCCGTGCCCGTATCGAGCGCGAGCATCAGCCGTGCGAAATCCCGGCCATTGTCGAGATGGATCAACCCCGGTGCGTGAATGAAGAAGGGGAAACCAAAGGTGTGGATCAACCGGTCAACGGCAAGCGAACGGCCGGGAACAAGAGGCACCTTGGCGGCTGCAATCGGACCAAGATTTGGGTCGGTGAGATCGGATTCCTTGAAGAAGATATAGGAGCGGTTGTGCCAGTAGACCTCGTCCGCCTGATCCGGATGCGCGGTGAGCCAGGCCCGGATCGCCTGCATGGAAATCTTGGCCGGATCGATCTCGCCCCTGTCGATCAGAAGCTTGCCGATCGGCGAGAAGGGATGGCCAGCCTTTGCGGCATAGGTAATGCGGCGCATGCTGCCGTCGGGATAGACCAGCCGGGCCGCGCCCTGGACATGGGCGAAGAAGACATCCGCCTTGGATTTCGCCCAGGCGATTTCCAGTCCCCTCCCTTCAAGGTAGCCCTCGTCGATGGCGCGCCGGTCCGCATAGGGTTCTATTCTGCCATCCTCAAGACGCCGCGCAAAGGCATAGGATGCATCAAGAGTGTTTGGTCTGTTTGTCTCGTCGAGATCGACGAGATCTTCGGGACGGCGGTAGAACGGAAACCTGTACCCCCCGTCAGGCGAAGCAGCGACCGCGACCTCGGGCTCATAGAACGCCGTCACGAAGCCCGGCGTCCCATCATCCTTCCGGATTGCAAACGGCGTGAAGCGCGCCTCGAAAAAGGCCCGCGCTTCCGACGCAGAACCAGGATCGGCCGCCGCCGCATCTTCCAGGGCCGGAAGAAGGTCTGCGCTGCTGATCCCCAGCGAGCCGGTGCGGTAAGGTTTTACCGACCGGATATGGTTCAGGCAGTCTCTCAGCCCCGGAAAAAGCGCACGAGGATCGTCATCCACCCAGCCCGGAAGATCCCGGAAGGACAGTTTCTCCAGCCGATAGCCTTGGCCTTGCCCGTTCATTGCTCGGATTCTGTCGCGATGACAGTCCAGTTCGGATCGCGGGACCGCATGTCGCGGGAGAGGGTCCAGATATCGTTGACCTCAGCCACCGTTTCCTCATCGCCGTCGATGACCTTGCCATTGCGGTCGAGCGTCGCTGAAATCAGCTGGCTCGCGATGTTGAGCGTTATTTGCACCTCCGTGCCGCGGATGTCGACATGGGCGAGCTCGAGTCTTGAAATGCCCACGAACGTGAATTTTACCGTCTCGCCCCTAGCTTCGCGCTCTGCAATCGCCTTGTCGAAACTGTCATAGACTTCGCGCGACAAGAGATCGCGGAGCGTCTTGCGGTCGCCATTGGCAAAGGAGGTGACGATCATCTCGTAAGCCATGCGGGCGCCCTGGAAGAAGCTCTTCGGGTCGAAGGCCGGATCGACTTTCATCAGTTCCCGCAGGTCGGAGTTTGCCTCGGTGCCGGGCTTGGTATAAAGATCGGCCTGGTTCAGCCGCTCCTCATTGTCCACGCTGTCCCTCTTGGGAAGCGTGATGACCTTGCCGGTGTCCTGTGGCTCGGGCCGGATGGTATCGCGGGGCGATACGGGATCGAATGGCGGTTTCTCATTGCCGGTTCGCCGGCCAAGCACACTTCGCAGCTGCAGAAAGATAAGAACTGCTGCCACGAGGAAGAAAAGTGTGATGAAATCGTTGGAGCCCATTTCGCCGCTTTACCATTGTTCAATTTCTGATGCAGTTCCCATATAGTCTTCCTTGTTTCATCATTCAAATGCCAATAGACGGCCTGGCTCCGTCGGCATCTCAGGATTTCAGGAAAGTGCGGACATGCGTTTCATTCCTTTACCCCTGCTGCTGATTGCAGCCCCTCTGGCCGAGATCGTCGCCTTCGGCCTTGTCGTTCAGTGGATTGGCTTCTGGTCGGCCTTCGCATTGCTGATGCTTACATCCGCGATCGGCTTTCTCATCGTTCGCCATCAGGGTTTCGGGCTGATTTCGAAGGTCTCCGAGCTCGCCCGAAATGGCCGCCCACCCGGCACCGGCATCGGCAGCGATCTCCTGACCCTCGTTGCTGGGCTCCTTCTGATGGCGCCTGGCTTCCTGACAGACATTGCGGGTCTCTTGCTGCTCTTGCCCTTTGTCCGGAGCCGGATTTCCGGCAAGGCGGTCATGAAGACGAGGGTCTATTCCGGCAGCGCCTACACCGAGCGCTACGAATTCCGTGAGCGCACGGCAGGGTCACCGACGTCAGGAGTGGTGGATCTCGATGCCGCCGATTATCACCGCGATGAGGAAGACGAGCGCCGCCTGCCCAAGGAGTAAGGCATCAGGCCCCTGACCTTGCCAGACTTGTAAGCCCTCGGGCGAAATGCTAATTGGCCCTACTCACATTTCACCACCAGGGATCTTCCAATGACCGATGAAGTTGAAACCGGCGCAGCACCGAGCCTGACCATTCTCGCGCAGTACATGAAGGATCTCTCCTTCGAAGTACCGGGCGCTCCCCGCTCGCTGCAGTCCCGCGACCGCGCACCGGACATCAACATCAATGTCAACGTCAACGCCAACCCGCTTTCGGACAGTGACTTCGACGTCGTGCTGTCTCTCAACGCCGATGCCCGCGATGGCGACAAGATCCTCTTCCACTGCGAGCTGGTCTATGGCGGCGTCTTCCGCATTACCGGTTTCCCGCAGGAGCACATGCTGCCGATCCTCTTCATCGAGTGCCCGCGCATTCTCTTCCCGTTCGCGCGCCAGATCGTCGCCGACGCGACCCGCAATGGTGGCTTCCCGCCGCTGATGATCGACCCGATCGATTTTGCCCAGATGTTTGCCCAGCGCATGGCGCAGGAACAACGTCAGGCCGGAAACGCCTGATCCAACGTTGGAGCCGAATACGAAAACGCCCGGTCCATGAAGCCCGGGCGTTTTTGATTTTGGAGTGTTGGGTTGTTCACTCGCTGCCGTACTTGGACCATATGGCCTTAGCCCCGATCTTCGCGATCATGGCCTCGTGGGCGGCCACTTCAGCCGGCGTCAGTCTGGGCGCCAGCGGTCTCGGGCGAACGGAGATCTGGAAGCTCGATACGCTTTCTTCCTCCTCGACCACCACGACGCGCTCTTCCGTATTCCCGAGAACCAGCGCCGTCTGCCGGCCGCCGATCATCTCGATATAGACTTCTGCCAGAAGTTCAGAGTCGAGCAGCGCTCCGTGCTTCGTGCGATGCGAATTGTCGATGCCGTAGCGGCGGCAGAGCGCATCCAGCGAGTTGGGACCCATCGGGTTCTTGCGGCGCGCAAGCTGGAGGGTGTCCACCACCTGGTCCTGCGGCACCGGCGGCAGGCCGAGCCGCGCAAATTCCGCATTGATGAAACCCATGTCGAAGCTGGCGTTATGGGCGATCCAGATCGCGCCGTCGAAGAAGTCGATGATCTCCTGCGCGACGTCCTTGAAGACCGGCTTATCCCGAAGGAAGTCGTCGCTGATCCCGTGGACGGCGAGTGCATCCGGATGAACCTTGGTGCCATCGGGATTGATGTAGAGATGGATGGTGCGGCCCGTCGGGAAGTGATTGACGAGCTCGACGCCGCCCACTTCGATGATGCGGTCGGTCTTG
>CAMFHT010000077.1 GCA_945952245.1 uncultured Rhizobium sp.
AATCTGCGGCGAAGCAGTTCCATGTTCATCCGAAGAGACTAAAGAAACTTCTCGTTAAAACGGGGGCGGTGCCGGAGGAGTGTCTTAACCAGTCCAGCGAGCGAATCTTGCTTGATGCCGAGCGGATGGAACGCTTCGTTTTGGAGATGTTGCAAACAGTAGATGTTCGCGAAGCCATGAAGCTTCTCGGAACTTCCAGAACGCAGTTTGACACGTTGGTGCGGGACGGCCACTTGATTGCGCACACTGGCTCCTGCTCATCAAAAGAGCCAGTTAACGGCGTAGTTGTGGAGCGCCAGTTTCCATTGAGCAGGATTCAGGCCTTGCTGGATGTCATAGCAAGCAAACCTCTGCTTCTTGACGGCGTTGAAGAACGGGCACCAATGTCTGTTGCGACCAGCACTGCCGGTTGTCGCCTTGGAGAGGCAATGGAACTGCTACTCACTGGCAGGCTGGCCAACGTAGTGCGAGTACCAAGCCAAACCGGCTTCGAGTCTCTGCGTTTCGATATCGCGGAGCTTCGTTCTCTAACGCGCCTACCTGATCATGGCTGCCTCTCAATGCAGCAGGTTGAAGAAGCTCTCAAGACAACAACTCGGGCAGTTAAGGGTCTGATCTCAGAAGGACACCTCCGCGCGGAAATCAGGCGAAACCCTGTCAAGCGGAACATGCAAACCGTGGTAGAGCCCGCCGATCTCAAGGAGTTTTCCGACAGGTACATAAGCCTCCACCAGATATCGTTAATTAAGAAAATACCAATGTTTATGGTGCGCCGTTACCTGCAAGGTGTTGAGCAGGCCTTCAGCAAAGATATCATCGGAGCGAGCTTTTACAGGCGAGACGACATCTTCTGACATCAAAGTAGATCGCAATTCACGGCCGGGCTTGACCCGGCCTTTTCTGCGCCCCGAATTTCTAGTCAGTTTCCTCACTGCAATAGTTACTTTACAGCTGTTTTTCGATTTATGGGTATGAACGAAATCAATAACTTAAACTTTGGTTTGGTCAGGACTATGCCTGTATCGACATGTTTCGACTATAAAGGCCGGGGGAAATCCCGGCCTTTTCTTTTTGAGCCGCCAAGTCTGCGTGCGCGACGGAGGCCGGTGCAGGATGCGGCTTTGATAAGGTCGGACAAATACGCTATCATGATAGTGAGCGGCTATGCCGACGATCGTAATACTCGGGAAGTTGAAGGTTCAGGTCTTCGCGGACGATCATAACCCACCGCATTTTCACGCGGTGACCCCGGATCATGAAGCGCTGATCCGCATTTCGGATCTGCAGATTCTCCAGGGCCAGATTGCCCGCCGAGATTACGAGCGGTTGCTCGATTGGGCATCATCGAACGAAAACAGAGGCTTGCTTGAAGATGCATGGAAACGTCTCAATCAAAGATGACATCATCTCCGTCGGCAGGCCTTTGCCCCGGCTCGCTTCAGTCGACGTGGTGACGGTTCACACCATACGCATCCGCTTCACCTCAGGCGTCACGCGTCTTGTCGATCTGGGCCCTGTTCTGCGCTCCCGCGCTGTGTTCAAGACGATCCATGACGACGAACAGCTCTTCCGGCAGGTCGCCGTCAACGCGGATGGCAATGCGTTGGAATGGCCCGATGGCGCCGAGCTTTCGGCGGTCTGGCTGGCGGAACTGCCGGCGGTGGACGCATAGTTCAACTGTTAAGCCGGCGTGCGCAATAGCCCGCTGAGCCCGGAGCCCCCTCATCCGCCTGCCGGCACCTTCTCCCCGCCGGGGAGAAGAGATATGCCGCAAGGGCTTGCCTTGATGGCTGACGTTGCAAAGGCTGTGATTGCGGAAATGCGGCGTCGCCGCTTGTCTCCTCTCCCCGGCGGGGAGAGGGTCCGGCAGGGGGTGAGGGGGCCGCATGCACAGCGGTGGCCTCATCGCCCCCAATAAACTTCGACCGCACCCGCACACAACCACCCTTCCCTTTCCATAAGAAATCCCTTAAAAATAAATCCGAACGGGCAAAATCCCGTTCAGGGGCCTAAGAAACCTCTTGACGTTCGGTGTGCAGGCCTCGTTTGCGGGGAATGCTAACCCGTGCTTTATTAGCACTCGCCTGCCTTTATGGCCGGGGAGGTTGCTGCGCATGTCCAGGGCGAAAGCCTAAAGGCTGCAACGGCCGTCACGTCACGGTTTTCTTAGCTCCCCGGCCGCCAGGGATGGTCCCTGGCGGATCACCATCGAGGGGTCGATAATGGAAACCGGAATTCTCGCCTTCTACAGTCAGTCGCCGGACTGGATCAAAGCCGCCATCATCATCGGCATGCCCGCAAGCGCCTTGGCGCTGTTGTGGATATTGCTCTGGTACCGCGTCGAGATGACGCGGATCGAGCGGGTGTTCACGCCGCCGCCTTTCCGGGGGTGAGGTCCGGCAAGGCGTCGCAGAAGGGCGGCGCCATGGCTGCCGTCAGTAAAGGACAACGCCATTATCATACTGATTTTATGAGATAATTTTCAGACGCAATAACAGGAAACCTTTCACTGAACGAGCCGGATGTCCGATTTTTACAATACAGGGCTGCGGTCATCGGCTAGCGTTCCTCCACTCACAGGCGAATTGCAGGGAGAGAGACATGACGAAAATGAACGCGGTCGGCTGGTTCGACATCTATGTCGATGACATGGCGCGGGCCGTCGCCTTTTACGAGGCGGTATTCGGCATCACGCTGTCGGAGATCATCGATCCCACGGGCGAAACCAAGATGATGAGCTTCCAGGGCGACATGAAGAACTATGGTGCCATGGGCGCGCTGGTGAAATCGGCCCATGGCCGGCCCGGCCCCGGCGGCACGCTGATGTACTTCAACACGGACGATTGCGCCGTGGAGGAAGCCCGCGTGGCGGTGGCCGGCGGCGCGGTGCTTCGCCCGAAGTTTTCGATTGGCGAGTTCGGCTATGTCACGCTTTGCGCGGACACCGAGGGCAACCTCTTCGGCCTCAGCTCGATGAAATGAGCCGAACCGGTCCCGCCTGAGCGTTTCCATGGTCCGGCGGGGCCGTTCTGACTGCTCTGACTGCTCTGACTGCCACGTTCAGCTGCCATCGCCATTTTCTCATGCGCTGTTTTTTTCGTTCATGTCTTTCATCTGCTTATCCATTTCCAAATGTTCATAGGGCTTTCGCCGCAATCGATTTCCGGAGACTTCCATGAGCGGGATCTTGCCGATACCGGCCTATCCGATTCCAGAATTTGCCGAGCTGCCGCAGAACCGGGCAGGATGGGTTGCCGATCCGGACCGGTCGATGCTGCTGGTGCACGACATGCAGCGCTACTTCGTCCAGCCCTTCGAAAGGCCGTTTCGTGACCGTCTCGTCTCCCGCTGCCGCCTGCTGATCGACATCTGCAGCGCTCGGGACGTTCCCGTCGTCTACACCGCCCAGCCCGGAAGTATGAACGACCGGCAGCGCGGCCTGCTCAAGGATATCTGGGGCCCGGGCATGCGTGCCGATGCTGCCGACCGCGCCATCGTTGACGAACTCGCGCCGCGCACGGGCGACAAGGTGTTCACCAAATGGCGCTATAGCGCCTTTCACCGGTCCGACCTCCTGCAGACGCTCAGCGATCAGGGCCGGGATCAGCTGCTGATCTGCGGCGTCTACGCCCATGTGGGCATTCTCGTCACGGCCATCGATGCGTTTTCCCACGGCATCCAGCCCTTCGTCGTGGCCGATGCGGTCGGCGACTTTTCCGCCGAAGACTACCAGATGGCCCTGAGTTACGCCGCCGGCCGGTGCGCCGCGCTCACGCATACGGATCGGATATTCCTGTGAACGGTCTGGATCTTCTCGCCCGCATCATCGCCGATCCTGCCGTTCCCCACGCGATCCTGCATCGCCCGGAAGCGAACGGCCGCGGCTGTCTCGATATCTTCACCGGCACGCTTTCCACGGTTCCGACACTGGCGGAGATCCCGCTGCGAGAGGCTTCATCTTCAAAACCTCACGGACACGAGTCGCTGGTGCTGATCCCGTTCCGACAGATCGCTGAAAGAGGCTTCGCCGTGAACGACGATGGTGCCCCGCTGATAGTGCTGTCCATCGCGGAGCAAGGACAAGTTTCCATAGACGATGTGCTGAGCGCAATACCGGATCGCGTGATCGACGTAGCCGAAAGCGGTTTCGACATAAGCGACGAGGACTATGCTGCCTTTGTGCGAAATGTGATGACGCACGAAATCGCCGAGGGGGAGGGTTCCAATTTCGTGGTGAAGCGGTCTTTTTTTGCCCGCATATACAACCATACAGAGAATATCCCTCTCATCCTATTCAGAAAATTGCTTAATCTCGAATCCGGCGCCTACTGGACGTTCCTGATCGGAACCGGCTCGCGCGCCTTCGTCGGCGCAACGCCGGAGCGTCACGTGAGCCTTGCCGACGGTCGGGCCGTGATGAACCCCATCAGCGGCACCTACCGCTATCCCGCCGCCGGTCCTACCGTTTCCGGCATCGTCAAGTTCCTGTCCGACCGCAAGGAAACGGACGAGCTCACCATGGTGGTGGACGAGGAGCTGAAGATGATGGGACGCATCTGTCATGAAGGCGGGCGCGTCACGGGTCCGCACCTCAGAGAAATGGCGCGCCTCGCGCACACTGAATACTACATCGAGGGCGAAACGACGCTCGACGTCCGCAGCATCCTCAGCGAAACCCTGTTTGCGCCGACGGTGACGGGCAGCCCGCTCGAAAACGCCTGCCGCGTCATCGCGCGCCATGAACCCTCAGGCCGTGGCTATTACGGCGGTGTCGCTGCCCTGATAGGCCGCCAGGCGAACGGCCGGCAATGCATGGATTCCGCCATCATGATTCGGACCGCGGATATAGCGGCGGCAGACATGGCCGGCGAAAGCACTCTGAAGCTCGGTGTCGGTGCAACGCTCGTGCGCCATTCCGATCCCGCCTCGGAGGCCAGGGAAACGCGTGCCAAGGCCGCCGGGATGCTTGCCGCCCTCGGCTCTTCTGCCGGTGCGGCTCTGCCGTCGCCTTCGGTCAGGATCGACGCGGCCAACCATCCGCAGGTACGGGCGGCACTCGCAAGCCGCAACGCCACCCTGTCCCGGTTCTGGCTGGCGCCACCCGCATTGCGGCGCCAGCCGCATCCGGCGCTTGCTGGGCTTAAGGCGCTGGTCGTCGATGCCGAGGATACGTTCACCGCAATGCTCGGTCATCAGCTTTCGGCAATCGGCCTCGATGTCGAGATTGCCCGCCACGATGCGGCCTTGCGGCACGATACCCATGATCTCCTGGTGCTCGGTCCCGGGCCGGGCGATCCCCGCGACGAAAGCGACGCGCGCGTGGGCCGCCTTTCGGCTCTGGCTTCGTCCCTTCTCGCGAAGGAACGGCCGTTCCTCGCCGTCTGCCTCAGCCATCAGATCCTGTCGGCCAGGTTGGGTCTGGATCTCGTGCGCCGGGACGTGCCGAACCAGGGCCACCAGGCGGAGATCGATCTCTTCGGCACAATGAGACGGGTGGGTTTCTACAACTCCTTTATCGCACTCAGCCCACGCGATCGGATCGAGCATCCCCTCGCCGGCCCTCTCGACATTTGCCGCAATCCCGGCACCCGGGAGGTTTACGCCATCCGGGGCCGGCGGTTCGCCTCGGTCCAGTTTCATGCCGAATCCGTCCTGACCCAGCATGGCCCCGAAATCTTTGCAGAGCTGCTGGCCCCGATCCTCAAGCCTGCAACCATGGAGGCAGTCGCATGAAGGTGACGATTGCCTGGTGGGACCTCGCCAATTCGAGCCAGACGATAGAGACGCTGCAGACCTACCTTGCCGAAGAAGGCGTGGCGCCCTGGGAGCACGTGGAGAACATGCTCCTCAAGCTCTGGATTTCCGATGCAGCCGGTAACCGCTGGGGCGCCGTCATGCTGTGGGGACCGGATACGGATGAAACCGCCCCTCTTCCGCCCAACCGTGCGACGGAGCTCATCGGCTATCCCCCCACCGTCCGGTTGGCCGCAGATGTCGATGCGCTGGTCGGCAGCCTGCTGCCAGTGGACATGCGAGGCCGCGGCCTGGCCTTCGAAAGGAAAGGACGCTCGCATGGTTGAGACCGTTCCGGCTTTTGCAGAATACCGGAACCCTCCGGAAGCTCCGCTGCCACTCATGCGCTCATGGCTCGACGCGGCAAGGCAGGCCGGCGCGCGGGAACCCGGGGCGTTTGCCCTTGCAACTGCCGGCCTTGATGGAAAGGCAACCAACCGCGTCTGCCAGCTCCTCGATGTCACCGAAAGGGGACTGGTCTTCGCTACCCATGCCACCAGCGCGAAGGGCCGGCAGATCGGACAGACCGGCTGGTCAGCAGCCGCCTTCTACTGGCGTGAGCAGGGTCGACAGCTCCTCGTCTCCGGTCCAACCGTTCGCCTTTCGGACGGCGCGTCTGATCGGCTTTGGCAGGCGCGACCGCGGCTGGCGCATGCCATGTCGACATTGGCCAAACAGAGCCAGCCGCTCCGGGACGAGCAGGTGCTTCGCAGCCGGGCCGCAGCCTTGTGCGAGGCATCGCAGCCATTGCCGCGACCCCCTGCATGGGCAGGTTACGTCATCGAGCCTGAGGTTGTGGAGTTCTGGCAGGCAGATCCCGAGCGCCTCCACCAGCGTCTCGAATATCGAAGAACCGTCACCGGCTGGACTGCGACGCGCCTCCAGCCCTGAGCGACCATCAGACATTTCAACAGAGAACGGAAAGCAGCAAGATGTGCGGAATTGCAGGCTGGGTGTCCTTCAGGCGGGATCTGACGCAGCATAAGGCGGAACTCGAGGCGATGACGGAAACACAGCGCCCGCGGGGTCCGGATGCTGGCGGTGTCTGGGTGGAGCGCCATGCGGGGCTCGGCCACCGCCGGCTCTCCGTCATCGACCTCGAAGGCGGCAAGCAGCCCATGACCGCTTCCGCTGGCAGTGGCCCCGTGGTGCTGACCTATAGCGGCGAGGTCTACAATTTCGTGGCGCTTCGCGACGAACTTGAGGCCAGAGGCCGGCACTTCAGAACCCGGAGCGATACGGAAGTCGTGCTGGAAGGTTATCTTGAATGGGGCGATGGTGTCGCGGATCGCCTGAACGGCATGTTTGCCTTCGCCCTATGGGACAGCCCGAACCAGCGGCTCCTGATGGTCCGCGACCGCATGGGCGTCAAGCCGCTCTACTACCATCAGACGGCGGATGGCGTGTTGTTCGGGTCGGAGCCCAAGGCAATCCTCGCCAATCCGCTGATGGACCGGAGCGTCGATCTCGACGGCTTGCGGCAACTGCTGAGCTTTACCCAGACGCCCGGCACCAGCCTCTGGCGCGGCATGCGCGAAGTCCTGCCCGGGGGGCTCGTGGTCGTAGACAGGAATGGCTTGCGGGAACGGCGCTACTGGACCTTGCAGAGCCGGCCGCATGAGGACAGTCTTCCAGAGACCATCGACACCGTTCGCGGTCTTCTCGAAGACACGATGCGGGGTCAGCTGGTCTCCGATGTGCCGCGCTGCGTCCTCCTCTCCGGCGGCCTGGATTCCAGTGCGACGACCGCAATAGCAACAAGACAGTTGAAGGCCGATGGCGAACGGCTGCGCAGCTTCTCGGTCGATTTCGTCGGCCAGACGGACAATTTCATTGCCGATGAGATCTATGGCAGCCCGGATGCGCCCTTCGCGAAGGAGGTCTCCGCGCATGTCGGTTCTCTGCACGAGACGATCCTCCTCGACCACGCCACGCTCGCGGATCCCGACATCCGGCGAAAGGTGATCGAGGCCCGGGATAGCCCTCTCAGCCTCGGCGACAAGGACACCTCGCTCTATCTCCTCTTCCAGGCGATCCGCCGGCAGTCCACCGTCGCCATCTCGGGCGAGTCCGCCGACGAACTCTTCGGCGGCTACAGCTGGATGTTCCAGCGCGAGGTTCAGCAGGCCGATACTTTTCCATGGATGGCCGTTTTCCTGACGGGCGCCCGCGCGCAGGTTTCGGACCGGCTGAATGCGAAGATCACCGCTGCGCTGGACATGCCCGGCTATATCCGCGACGATTATGCGGCGGCCGTCGCCGAGGTCCAGCCGCTCCCCGGCGAAGGCGATTTCGAAAGACGCATGCGTGTCATCACCTATCTGCACCTCACCCGCTTCGTGCGCATGCTGCTGGAGCGGAAGGACAGGATCAGCATGGCGCTGGGGCTGGAGGTGCGCGTTCCCTTCTGCGACCACCGGCTCGTGGACTATGTCTACAATGTTCCCTGGTCGATGAAGACTTTCGATGGACGCGAAAAGAGCGTGCTGCGCGCTGCAACGGCAGAATTGCTTCCCGAATCCGTGCTCAAGCGGGTGAAGAGCCCCTACCCGTCGACACAAAGCCGCGCCTATGCGCGCGTGCTGATGGAGCAGGCACGGGACCTCGTCGCCCGCAAGGACCCTGCTCTCGATTTCATCGACCGGGACTGGCTCGCCGACATCACCCGCGCGGATGCGGAAACGATCGACATCGCGGCCCGCAACGGCATCGAGCGTGCGCTCGACTTCAGCCTCTGGCTCGAGATTTACCGCCCGTCGATCATGCTCTGACGGACACCCGATGCAATTGAAACCATCCTCTGGAGGAGCCTCGACATGGCCGATGAGAGCCCGAAGTCCGCATTCGAATCCGACACCGAGCTCAGGCGCGCAAACCGCCGTACGGTGGAAGACTATATGAGCCGCAAGGGTGAAGCCCGCCTCACCCGCTATCTGCTTTTCGTCGAGAACGGCAGTGCCGGCCTGTGGACCAGCGATACCGGAGAACCGATCGTCTCGACCGGCCATGAGAAGCTGAAGGCCCATGGCGAATGGTCGCTCAGGATGTTTCCCGACTGGGAATGGAAGAACGTTTCCATCTTCGAAACACAGGACCCCAACCGGTTCTGGGTCGAATGCGATGGCGAAGGGCAGATCCTTTATCCGGACTATCCGCCCGGCCATTACCGCAACCACTTCATCCACTCCTTCACCATGGAGAACGGGCGCATTCTGCGGAACCGGGAATTCATGAACCCCTTCCAGCAATTGCGCGCGCTCGGCATCGAGGTGCCCAGCATCCGCCGCGGAGGTATTCCCACATGACGCAGGACCAGGCCGCCATGGCCGCCTCCAGGCAGTTCGTAACCGAGCTGATCACCGGCACGTGGAAATCCCAGGCTCTTTACTGTGCGGCAAAGCTCGAACTCGCCGATCACATCGCCGATGGCAGCACCTCCGCCAGGGCCTTGGCAGCGGCAACGGGTGCTTCGGAAGACGGCGTGAACCGCCTCATGCGCCTGCTTGTCGCAATCGGGCTCTTTTCGAGCGAAAGCCATGGAGGCTACGGCAATACGCCCCTCAGCCTGTCGCTGCGGAAGGGGCCGTCCTCGCTGCGGGATATGTGCTTGCTCTATGGCGAGGAATGCTACCATGCCTGGGGCCACGCGCATGACGCCATCTCCGCCACGACATCGGGATTTCGCGCAGCCTATGGCGAGACCTTTTATGCCTATCTGAGCCGCAACGAGCCCGTTGCGAAACGCTTCCAGAACGTCATGAACGCTGGCAGCCAGTTCTTCGACAGCGTGCCGGCACTCATCGGCCACGGCCGCGGGCTGACGCTCGTCGATATCGGCGGTGGCGGCGGCGAGTTGCTGGCCACGCTGCTGCAAGCCGATCCGCAGGCCCGCGGCGTGTTCTTCGACAGGGACCACATGGTGCCGGGCGCGCGCAGCCTGCTGAGCGGCCTGAACCTTGGCGCACGCGTCGATTTCATCAGCGGAGATATGTTCGAGGGCATCCCGGCGGGTGGGGACGTCTACTTTTTCTCGCGCGTCTTTGCCGGCTGGAGCGATGAGGCAATCGTGTCGGTCCTCTCCAATTGCCGCATGGGTATGAAGGATGCAGATGCACGCGCCATCGTCATCGACCGGCTGATCCGCGATGATGCGCCACGCGTCATGCCGGCATTATGGGACCTGCAATTGCTGATGACGATCGGCGGCAGGCTGCGCACCATTGAGCACTTCACGAGCCTGCTTGCCAAGGCAGGGCTTGCAGTTGAACACATCGTCGAACTGCCGGCAGACTATTCCGCGATCGTCGCCAAAGCGGCCTAGGCGAGTGCATCGGCAGTATTCACGACAAATACATACAACAACCATCAGTTGACTGATCCGGATCGAGTCATATTAGATGAGCCTGAGATGAACTTCTCCTTTTTCAGGCAAAGCACGATCGGCCATGTCATCTGCAGCAGGGTCTCTTCCCATGTACAACCCTACAGGTCTAGGCAAGGACAGGATGTTCGGCACCGTCGTGTTTTCGGAAGCCGCGCCTCCGCAGCATCTGAAGAACATCGTCCACCGCTTCCTCGAGGTTCGGACGACACACACGCTGGAAAGCGATTACCGGTTCCACGCGCTTCCCGATGCCTGCACTTATCTGGTGTTAGACCAGCGCGACCGGACCATCGGCGGCGTCACGCGGCTCGGCACGAGATCGGAGGAATTCAATCTCGGTCGCGACTTTCATTTCATCAACATCCGCTTCTTTCCCGGCGTCTGGACCTGCACCCGCGAAAAGGTCTCCTACGGAATGATCGCCGAGCCCTACCGAGGCGCTCTACCGATCGCCGAGATTGGCGGGCAACTGCTGGGCCGCAGCTCTGAGGAGGCGCAGGAGATTCTGACCTCCTTTGCAAGCCGGTTGCTCGATATGAAGTGCATCGGCGAGAACCTCATGACAAAGAAGATCTTTTCGAGCCTGGACCGCATCAATTCGGTGGCGGACATGGCAGACTGTCTTTCGCTATCGCCCCGGCAGCTGCAACGAAAGCTGAAGCTTACGACGGGCTTTGCCCCGCATGATTTCCTGAAGATCCTGCGGCTGCAGAAGGCGATCCGCGAGAACGACAGCTCGTCCTATGCCGATCAATCCCACTTCATCAATTCATTCCGCAAGGCCACCGGCTACACACCATTGAAGTATAACCAGAAATTCGACATCCCCTGAGCCTGACGTTCAATCCCATTCCTGTCCGAGAACATCCGTCAGGAACTTCATGAGCGGCAGGATAGACCGAAAAGTCTCCTGAACCATGGCCGGGAAAGCGGGAGAACAGACGTCGTCACGACTGGCGCTGGAGAAACTGTAGAAGGATTTGAGCTTGATGTGCTCGATGAACCTCTCGTCAGACGCATGACCGGCTGGTGGCCTGCGCAGGGCTTCGGCCGGGCCCAGGCCGCCGGTGCGGGCGATGAATGCCGGATCGCCGATGATTGCGCCCCAGCGGTCCGGATCGTTCGCAATCGCATCGCGGATCAGGCCCAGCGCCGGTGGAGGCGGCATCCAGATACCGCCGCCAAAGAAGATCTCCTCCGGCGAAAGATGCACGTAGAAGCCCGGCGCATGGGCATCCCTGCCGGCGCGATGGCGAAAATGGCAACCGACATTCGTCTTGTAAGGCGACTTGTCCTTCGAGAACCTGACATCCCTGTGTATGCGAAAAAGCGAGCCGCCATTCGGCCGTGGGTCAGCCACATAGGCAGGGCTGTTTTCCTGAAGCCAGCCCGCCATCTCCTCGATGAAGCGAATCATCGGCAGCTGCACATGTTCGATGAAATCCCGCTTGTGCTCCAGAAACCACTGGCGATCATTGTTGCTCTTCAGTCCGCTGAGGAAATCGAAGAGTTCATGCGGGATCGGGCGGTACATGGTTCGGCGCCTTTCTGTCGCGGGACGCTGGAGCGGGATAGGTCATGGCGCTTCCGGCCATCATAGTTCCAGGGTGGCGCGGATGATGATGACAGCATCGCCGGACACGTCAACGGAGCGGATTTCCCCGTCGGCCGTCGATATCCTTGCGCGCATGGTCGAAGGCCGGCCGATTTCCACCCCTTGCAGGATTTCGATTTCCTGCTCCGACGCGATGCGCCCGTGCCGGATGAGATGGATTGCGAGCGGGCCGGCGGCGGAACCCGTGGCGGCATCCTCGTATACGCCATAGGCCGGCGAGAACATGCGCATGCGCCAGTGTCTGCCTGACCCCGCGAAGCAGTTGATCGCCACATCCGGAGGGGTTTCCAGAATGCGATAGTCCGGCCTGATCGCCGAAAGCTGCTCGATGCTCCCGCAATCGACGAACGCGTGCCGCGGTCCGTTTTGGTAGATCTCGATCGGCAGGTCGGCAGCGTCGAGGCCCAGGGCTGCAAGGACGTCCTCGGCGCGGTCGTAAAGCTCCCATTCCGGCACCGGTTGCCGCATGCCGGCGGAGCGGACGATGTCCTTCGCATCACGGTTGAGACTGAACGGCACGATTCCCATGCCGGTCTCCATGAGCAGGCGGCCCGACTTGAAGGTCTGGCCAAGAACCACCGCAGCGCCGAGCGTCGGATGCCCTGCAAACGGAAGCTCGTTGACCGGAGTGAAGATCCTGACACGCACGTCGCCACCGCTGCGGGGTGGCAGCACGAAGACGGTCTCCGACAGGTGCATTTCGTTTGCAATCTGCTGCATGCGCTCCGCATCCAGCCCCCGCGCATCGGTGAAGACGGCGACAGGGTTCCCCCTGAGCGGGGTGTCGGTAAACACGTCGGCGACGGCATAGCGGTAGCGTGCCATTGTCAGTGTCCCATCCCCTGTTCGTTGACGCCGTGGCCGTTGCCGTTCGCAACGGGCTTCGATGGCTGGCAGATGTCGTAATAGATCTCTCGCATCATGCCGTCGGCGTGATGATAGGTGTTGTGGCAGTGGATCATCCAGGCACCCGGATTATCCGCCCGCCAGTCCCAGGTCATCACTCCGCCGCGCGCGGGAACGAACGCGGTATCCTTCAGCGGGCGACCCGTCGTCATGAGATGGAAATGGTGGCCGTGCAGATGCATGGGGTGCCAGATGTCGCTCTCGTTCAGGAAGGTGAAACGCACCCAGTCCCCCGAGCTGACGACGATCGGATCTGCGCGATCGAGCCCGTCCACCTCTATTCCGGTGTGCCTGAGGGTCATGCGATAATGTCGGTCCGGCTCCCCCGTCAGTGGAACACGCAGGGGTCTCAGCCCCACGAGCGCATCGTAGCTCAAGAGCCGTCCATCGAGTTCCGGCGGCCTGAAGTCTTCGGGTGGAGCGACACGGGAGAACGCATCGGAATAGCTGAGCAGCGCTCGGCCGAATCCGCGTTTTCCCTCAGGGAGAACGCCGATCTGCCAGATGCCGCTCTCGGTCGCATCGATCAGCACGTCGTATCGTTCGCCCATGCCGATGCGCAGCGCATCCACGTCCACAGGTTTCACCGGCATCCCGTCCGCATGGGTGACGGTCATGCGGTGGCCACCGACCGCCAGGCGAAAGCCGGTGTCGGAGGCGGCATTGATAAAGCGCAGCCGCACCCGCTCGCCGCGGCGGGCTTCGAAGACAGCGGGATCGGCGGGCGACTTCCCATTCACCAGGATGAACGGATAGGCTCGCCCGCCAAAGCTGATCAGATCGTCGGACGGC
>CAMFHT010000078.1 GCA_945952245.1 uncultured Rhizobium sp.
ATAGATCGGCTTGTCCGACTTCGGCTCGGCCTTGGCAGCAGCCGCCGGAAGGTCAACTTTCACATCGACGGTCGCGAGCGGAGCAGCGACCATGAAGATGATCAGAAGCACCAACATGACATCGATGAAAGGTGTGACGTTGATCTCGCTGTTTTCTGCAAGATCGTCGGTCCCATTGTTCCGGATTCCGCCCGCCATCGCAGTTACTCCGCTGCCGGCGAAAGCGCAGGAGGTGTCACGGTCCGGATTCCCCTGAAATCGAGGTCGCGGCTGACCAGCCGTTCAACCCCGGAGGAGGCATCGCTAAGCAGCTGCCGGTACGCGCCGATCGACCGTGCGAAAAAGTTATAGATCACGACAGCTGGTATGGCGGCGACCAGGCCGATTGCGGTGGCCAACAGCGCTTCCGCAATACCCGGAGCCACGACGGCAAGATTGGTCGTCTGCGCCTTGCTGATGCCGATGAACGCATTCATGATGCCCCATACCGTACCGAAGAGCCCGACAAAGGGTGCGACGGAGCCGATGGTTGCCAGAAGGCCGGTGCCTCGCATCAGCCGGGCCGAACCATAGGCCTCGATCCGCGACAGAACCGAGGACACGCGCTCCTTCAACCCATCGCCGCCTCGCTCCTGCAAGGCAGGCGCGGACATCTCGGCCTCATCGGTGGCTGCCTGCAGCATCAGGGCCGCCGCATCGCGTCTTTTCCCCGAACGCTTTACGGCCTCTTCAAGGCTCCGAGCATGGAGAATGATCATCAGGCTGGCGCGCGTACGGCGGCGGGTAATGATGAGCTGAGCTGTCTTTGCGAGCCAGATCGTCCAAGTCGCAAGCGAGGCCGCGGCAAGGCAGATCATCACGCTCTTCACCACCCAGTCAGCCGCCATGAACATGGCAAGCGGTGAAAGGTCGTGCGGAAGTTGCAGCTGTGCCGGCGCATTCGCAACATCGAGCGACTGCGCCCAGGCATGGATCGGCCACGAGCAAAATGCAGTCGCTGAGAACAGGCCTATCCAGGAATAACGCCCTGCCTTCTTCAGCAGCGGGTTGCCGCTACGCTGAAAGGAGTGGCGGGGCTGTTGGCTGGCGTTGCTCGCAGTCATGCCTAAGATCCTGTTTTCGCTTATCCTTCAGGCGCACGTAATCGTTCACCGGATGCGGATCCAGCGTTGATTCTTGTCGCGATGTCTTGAAACCAACCGGTTCCGCCAGCTGGCCTAAACTTTCTATAAAGCCGCGATCCGGGCCTGACAATAGTTGATTGAAATAATCATGTTTAAATCTGGCGACATGATTACGCTTTTCCGGACGTCCAAACGAGAAAACCCGTCTGCCGGCGGAGCAGACGGGTTCCTCTTTAAGATGCAAGCGTCAGTCTTCGGAGGTCGATGCAACGCCTGCAAGGTCCGGCAGGCCCGGGGAGGGCATGGGGGTGCAACCCCGGGCCGTGCCGGCTACTCTTCCTGCTGCCCTGTCAGGCTCAGAAGCAGCTGGAAGATGTTCACGAAATTCAGGTAGAGCGAGAGGGCGCCGAAGACCGCGAGCTTCTGGTTTGCCTCATGCCCGGCATTCTCGGCATACTGTTCCTTGATGTTCTGGGTATCCCAGGCGGTGAGGCCGGTGAAGACGATCACGCCGATGACAGAGACCGCGAACTGCAGGGCGCTCGATCCCAGGAAGATGTTGACGATCGAGGCAATGACGACGCCGATCAGACCCATCATCAGGAACGAGCCGAACTTGGAGAGGTCACGCTTGGTCGTATAGCCGTAGAGGCTCGTCGCGCCGAACATGCTGGCAGCGATGAAGAAGGTCCGCGCGATGCTGGCCCCGGTATACACGAGGAAGATGGACGCGAGCGACAGGCCCATCACGGCCGAGAAGGCCCAGAACGTCGTCTGCGCCGAGGCTGCCGACATAGTCTGCAGCTTGAACGAGAAGAAGAATACAAAGGCGAGCGGCGCCAGCATCACCACCCATTTCAGCGGGCTGGAGAAGATCGGCACGTAAAGCGCAGGCGTGGTGCCCACGATGAAGGCAACGGCGCCGGTGATGATGAGGCCGAGCGCCATGTAATTGTAAACCCGCAGCATGTGCTGGCGCAGGCCCTCGTCGAAGAGGGCGCCGGCCTGGGCGCCGTAGGTCTGGAGACGATCCTGTTCCGGATACATGTTGACTACTCCTTTGGGAACTCTGTTCGCGCCGGCCGATGGCAAGGATGCCAGAGCCGGAATAGTGGTCAGTACAGTGTGGATTTCAGCGTTTCCGCCTTCTCCATGAGCTTTGCCCCGCGTTCGGCGGAAACCACGGCATAGGCGACCTCGCCGATCTGCCACCACGCGGCCTCCGCATCGGTCAGCGCCGTTGCCTGGACCGCATCCACGGCGAAGTGGCCGGGCCGCACGGCAAAGAGCGAGATGCGTTCACCCTTGCCGGTCGTGATGCTGGTCTCCACGCTCGGCCCGAAATCGGACGGGAAGATCTCGACATCCTTCACCGTCCAGTCATTCGGCAGATCCGGCATCACGATCGCAGTTGCGGCGCGGATGCCGTCAGGATCGTATTGTCCGGTCGCTGCCTGCGAAGGCATGGACAGCCGCAGCTCCGCCGTCTTGTGCGCTTCTACGGCCTGCTCCACGAAGGATGGAGGATGCGTGGAAGCATTCACGGCGTTCGGGCCGAACGGGTTCAGCGCGTTGTTGGCGATCCAGCCTGCGGAGACGAGGATCAGAATCGCGGCGACGCGGCGGGCCGCCACGAAGGTCTGCCGGCCTTCCAGCCCAGCAGACAAACGTCTTGCCGCGTCGCGCGTTTCAGGCCGTGCGGCGGACTCGTCCAGAGAACGCATGGCGAGCTTCAGCGTCGTGCGTACACCGAGATCGGCCATGACACGGGCAGCCAGTTCTGGATTGCGGGCAAGGTGATCCTCAATTCTCAGGCGGCTTTCGAGATCCAGCTGATTGTCGACATAGGCGTTCAGATCGGCTTCGAGCGGGGTTTCCGTGTCACTCATCCGTACCTCCTACGATTCTCAACCGTGCCGGCTCGCGGCTTCCATCCTCGAGCGCCCTCAGGCGTGCCCGGGCGCGGGAGATCCGCGACATCAGGGTGCCGACGGCAATCCCCAGCACATCCGCAGCCTCCTGGTAGGAGAGCTCCTCCACCGCCACCAGATGCAGCGCCTCGCGCTGCTCCTCCGGCAGTTCGGCAAAGGCACGACGGACTTGGGCAAGCCGCACCACGTCTTCCTGAACGGCAGGCGCCGCAAGCTCGACCATGTCGCGCGCCGCATCCTCGCGGGCGGTGCGGGACCGTGCCGAGCGACGCTGGTCTATATGCGTGTTGTGCAGTATGGCCATCAGCCAAGTCCGCAGGTTTGCGCCGACGCGGAACGTGAATCGCTTTTCATAAGCCCTCAGCAGGGCATCCTGCACGAGGTCTTCCGCTTCGACAGGATTGCGGACAAGGGAACGGGCGTACCGGCGAAGGGTCGCCAGCTGTCCGATCACATCGAAATGTCTCTTCTCGCGTTCCATACCTCTATATACGGAGGCGCAGCCGTCCTTATTCCATACCCAAGAGATTTTTTTGATGAAGCGGTGGAAGCTGGCTCTCACAGCTCAAAGGCGTTCGCTGTTACAGCCGGCTGGGAAGGCTAAAGGAACCGAAAAAGTAACACTTTGACGCTATACGACACAGAAAACCCATAGAAATTGTCGATGTAGTCCGTTAGCGTCTGGTTGAGAAGGAAAGGCGGAGCGATTCATGCTGACCAAGAAGGGCAAGTACGGACTGAAGGCACTGGTGCATCTCGCAAGCCTGCCGCCCGGGTCAAGCACTGTCGTGACGGAGATCGCTACCTCCAACAACATTCCGAAGAAGTTTCTGGACGCCATCCTTCTGGAACTGCGCAACAACGGTATCCTGAAGTCGAAAAAGGGAGCCGGGGGCGGCTACAGCCTTGCCAAGCCGGCAGCAGAGATCCGTATCGGCCAGGCTATCCGCGCGCTGGACGGCCCGCTCGCGCCGATCCTTTGTGCCAGCCGCACGGCTTATCAGCCCTGCGACGACTGTTCCGACCCTGAAACCTGTCAGGTGCGGCTGTCGATGACCGAAGTGCGCGACGCCATCTCGGACATTCTCGACAACATGACGCTCGAGCAGTTCGTCCGCTCCCGCAACGTGGAACCGTCAATCTCCATTCCGGCTGAGTAATGGAGAACAGGCGTTATCGCGCCTCATTGTGACCGTTATCTCCCCGACGCGATGGGGCACTGCGTATGTCCGCCAAGCGGTCAATCTCCTCACGAATGAGCGAGACCGAGCGCCTTCCTATGCCTGGGATGATAAGCAGCGCCTCGTCGCTCATGCCGGCCAAGGTGCTCAACCGCTTGACGCCACTATCCCGGAGTGCGCGGATGATCCAGGCCGGCAGGCCACTCCGGAGCACCAGGTCGCTCTTGGGTCGGACGGGCTTCTTGGACCAGTCCATGCGGTGTCCGGACATGATTGGCCTGCTGACTGTTGTTCAGCTTCAGAACCGGCGGATCGCGTCCCGGTTCCACTCGCATCGCGCTAAAGCAGGAACCGTACAACCTTTACAATTGGGATCCCGCCGACCGATAGAGTCCGTCCATCGCCTCCGCGACCGAGAGGAAGGTTTGGCAGGCGGGATCGAACTGCCGGCTTATCCTTAGCCGCTCCGCCCAGGCAACTGCAGCCTTGCCGCCCCAATCCTCGGGCGGCTCCGCCAGGCGCTCGGCATGTGTGCCATGGTAACGCTCGGTGACGAAATCATAGAACGAGCCGTTGACATTTCTCATGCTGGCGCCACCGCCAGAGCCATAGAAGCTCGCTTCGATCACCGCATCCCGGCCAGCCTGCAAGCGCCAGGAACAGGCAAGCCTTACGACCGCGCCCGTCTTCAGCGTCAGCGTTGCAACGGCGAAGTCCTCGACCTGTTGTGCTGACGTTGAGAGAGGCTCGCCACCTGCCAAGAGGTTGCTCTCTATGCGGGCGATCTCCGGAAAGTCCAGGATCCAGAGAGCAAGGTCGATGAGGTGCACGCCGAGATCCATGACGCAGCCGCCACCGGAGAGCGACTTGTCATAGAACCAGGGCTTGTCCGGGCCGTAGGCGTTATGGAACACGAGGTCGACGGCGAAGATTTTGCCGAGTTCGCCCTTCTCCACGATCTCTCGGATTTTGGAGATCCCTTTCGTGTGGCGGTAGGAGAAATCGACACCAAGCAGACGGTCGGCAGACTTTGCAGCATCCAGCACGGCCTTCAACTCCGCTGCATTCCGCCCGAGCGGCTTCTGGCAGAAAACGGCGAAACCTGACTTGAGCGCCCTGATCGACTGCTCCGCATGTTGCGCACTCGGCGTCGCGATCACGATGCCGTCGAGGTCTTCGGCGAGCAGAGCGTCGAGATCGGCGACCTCGCGGGCATCCGGCGCCAGCTTGGCTGCCTCGGATCGCATTTCGGGCGATGAATCGGCGACGGCGGCGACGGTAGCCGCGCCACTTTCCATAATCGCCTGCATGCGATGGCGGCCGATCCAGCCGACGCCGAGGAAGCCGAGGCGGGGGAGGGCTTTATCTGTAACGATCGCAGGGGAGGGGGACATCTGGTTCATCAGGTAACCACCATGGCCTTGAGAAAACCGTCCGGCCGGTCACGCGTTGCATTCAGCGCATCGTCCAGCCGGGAGAGGGGGAAGGTGTGGGTCATCAGCGGGCGCGGATCGAGCCGGCCCGAGACGACCGCATCGATCGCCTCGCGGATGCCCTGGATATAGATTGCCGGATCGCGCTCATGGGCATTGATGACGTCGAGACCGCGCCAGTTCCAGAGCTGCATGTTCACCTGCCGGGCGCCATCCTGGTGGTAGCCGGCGATGACGAGGCGACCGCGTTCCCTGGTCAATTCCGCCGCGAGGTCGAGTGGCCACTGTTTGCCGACGGCCTCGATGACACAGTCGCAGAAGGTGCCTCCCGTCAGTTCCCGCACTTTTTCGATGATCTGCCAGTGATCGTCCATGGGAATGGTCTCGGCCGCACCCATGCTGCTAGCGATGTCCAGCGAGAAGGGCCTGCGGGATATGGCAATGACCCGCGCGCCGGCAGAGGTTGCAAGGCGCGTCAACATGGCACCGAGAAAGCCGATCCCGATGATGGCTACCGTCTGCCCGGCCTTTATCTCGGAGCGTCGAAAGATGTTCATTGCGCAGCCGAGCGGCTCGCCGGGGAAGGGCATTCCGTCCAGTTCCTTCGGCAGCTTCACGGCCATCGAGGCGTCCGCAACGTCATGGCTTGCAAAGGCGTGGTAGCTCAGCGCCGCGACGCGGTCGCCGACCTTCAAGTCCATAACGTCTGGTCCGATGGCGTCGATCACGCCCCAGCCCTCATGCCCGAGACCACCCGGTTCGGTCGGGAAGGTCATCCAGTCCGGACCCGCCCACGGACCAAGGTTGGAGGCGCACACGCCACAGCCTTCCAGCTGGATCCGGACTTGGCCCGATGCGGGCTCCGGAAGGGGAAATTTGTCCACCTTCATTTCGCCTGCACCGGTCACCACGGCGGCGTCCATCATGCCTGTTTGAGACAGGGCCATCACGGTCATTTTCATCTCCTTCAAGCGCTCCGAACCACAACTGAGAAGCGAACCGATGGTTCCGGCCACCCTGTCGGAAGATGATGAAGATGATGATGCTTGCACCGGCACATGATACGCGCTGTTTCAGATTTACGAAGTTATTACAGTGCGTTGCGTCCAAAGTGTCCGCCAGGCAACCAAAATCTGGACTTCAACCTTTGATGTCATAGATGATGTCAAAGAAGACAAAGATGACATTGATGAGGAACCTTTCGGCGTGAGCCATGTTCCAAACCCGTCACAGGCCATTCCCTTTTTGAATTTCGAGAGAGCTATGTCAAAAATTCTAGTCACCGGTGGATGTGGTTTTATCGGTCGTCACGTTACCGAAGAACTGATCGACAACGGCTATGAGGTGCGCATCCTAGACGCCCTTATCGATCAGGTCCATGGCGATGCCGAAGCCGCAGTTCCCGATGAGGGCGAAATCATCCGCGCCGACGTGCGGGACAAGGCCGCGGTGAGCGAAGCGCTGGACGGGGTAGATGGAGTAATCCACCTTGCGGCTGAAGTCGGCGTCGGCCAATCCATGTACGAGATTGCCCGCTATGTGGGTGGCAATGACCTCGGCACGGCCGTGCTCCTGGAAGCCATGATTGGCCTGCCGATCCGGCGCATCGTCGTTGCCTCCTCCATGAGCGTCTATGGCGAAGGGCTCTACGCATCGGAGGCTGGCGGCCGATTTGACACGATCCGCCGCAAGGCCGACCGCGTGAAGGCGGGCCAGTGGGATCCGCAGGGACCAAATGGCGAGAAGCTGACCCCCATTGCGACCGACGAGGAGAAGCCCGTCGATCTCGCCTCGATCTATGCGCTGACGAAATATGCCCAGGAAAAGCAGGTCCTGATCTATGGCGAAGCCTATGACGTGGATGCGGTGGCGCTTCGTCTCTTCAATGTCTTCGGTGCAGGCCAGGCGCTGTCCAACCCCTACACGGGCGTGCTCGCGAACTTTGCCTCCCGTCTTGCCAACAACCAGCCGCCCACGATCTTCGAGGATGGCGAACAGCGCCGCGACTTCGTGCATGTCCGCGACGTGGCGCTTGCCTTCCGGCTGGCGCTCGAACAGCAGCAGGCGCGGGGTCACGTCATCAATATCGGCAGCGGTCAGGCCTATACGATCTCCGAGGTCGCCGTCCTGCTCGCAGAAGCCATGGGCGTGCCGGACATTCGGCCCGAGATCCTGAACAAGGCGCGGTCCGGTGACATTCGCAATTGCTTTGCCGACATTTCCAAAGCGCGGGAGCTTCTGGGCTTCGAGCCACGCTACCGGCTGGAGAAGTCGCTGCAGCCCTTCGTCGAATGGGTCCGGCAGACGGGTGCCATCGACCGAGGCGCCGAGATGCGCCGTCAGCTGGAAGAGCGGGGTCTTGTATCATGAGTTCAACCGCTTCGCCGCCAAGCGCGGCCAAGGGAAGCCGCACGTACGGGTTCGTCGAGTGGTTCAGACCCGGCGAATACGAGCGGACGCTGGAGGTGTTGCCGCATATCAAGGCGAGCGGCGCGAGCTATCTCCGCACCCACCTCTCATGGGCCGAGTATCTGGCGCCGGGCGGCGAGGAATGGTTCGACTGGATGATCCCGACCGTTGGCAAGGAGATCGATCTCCTTCTCTGCGTCCACTACACTCCGCCGTCCATGTCCCGCACCGGACGCTCCTCCGGTCCGCCGGTCGATCTCAAGTCCTATGCCGATTTCGTGGATCACGTGATTACGCGGTACGGGCAGTACTTCACCCATATCGAACTCTGGAACGAGCCGAACAACCTGCTGGACTGGGACTGGCGGGAAGACAAGGACTTCCTGATGTTCTGCGAAATGGTCGGGGGTGCGGCCTACTGGGCGAAGCATCGCGGCAAGAAGCCGGTGCTCGGCGGACCGTGCCCCTTCGATCCTAACTGGCTGAACCTGATGGGCGAGCGCGGGGTCTTGAACGTCGTCGACGCCGTCGGCTTCCATGGCTTCCCGGGCACCTGGGACAGTGAGGAAGGTACCTGGGGCGGCTGGGACATGCACCTCGGTGAAATGCGCGCCGTGATCGATCGCTACAATCCGGATGCGGAAATCTGGGTCACGGAAACCGGCTATTCCACCTGGCGCAGCGACGAATTGGAGCAGGCGCACCGTTTCGCCAGGGCGCTCGAAGTGCCGGCGGACCGCATGTACTGGTATTCCTGGCGTGACGTACCGCCGGATGTCCCGGTGCAGGAAGGCCTCTGGTTCGATCCGCGTCACTATCACCTTGGCGCTGTCAGCCACGATGGTCAGCCCAAACTGCTCGCTCGCCTGCTGATGGAAGGGGGCGTTCAGCGGCTGAAGGCGCTGACCGATCTCGCAAGTCCCCGCATCAGCACCGGAGCGGCACCGATCGTCATTACCGGCGGCAGCGGCTTCATCGGCTCGAACCTCGCCGACAGTTTCCTCGGAGATGGCGAAGACGTCGTCATCCTCGATAACCTCGGCCGACCGGGTGTGGACCAGAACCTCGCTTGGCTGAAGGAGCGGCACGGAGCCCGCGTCCATCCAGTGCTCGCCGACGTGCGCGACCTGCACGGGATCGAGCCCGCCTTCCGCGATGCGAAGGCCGTATTTCATTTCGCCGCTCAGACGGCAGTCACCACCAGCCTTACCCACCCGCTCGATGATTTCGAAGCCAATGCCCGTGGTACGATCAACGTGCTGGAGGCGGTGCGCAAGGCGGGCAGGCAGGCGCCCGTCGTCTTCGCCAGTACCAACAAGGTCTACGGCGCGCTCGAAAATCTCGGCATGCTCGAACTCGACGACCGTTATATTCCCGCAAACGAAGCTATCCGCGCAAACGGCATCGGAGAGGACCGACCCCTCAGCTTCTGTACGCCCTATGGCTGCTCCAAGGGTGTCGCCGACCAGTACGTGCTCGATTACTCCAAATCCTATGCAGTCCCGACGGCCGTGCTGCGCATGAGCTGCATCTATGGGCCGCGTCAGTTCGGAACCGAAGACCAGGGCTGGGTCGCTCATTTCCTCATCCGCGCCTTGGCAGGGGATGGGATCTCGATCTATGGCGACGGCAAGCAGGTGCGCGACATTCTGCATGTCTCCGATGCGGTCGCGGCCTACCGGGCGGTGCTCGCGTCGATTGGCACGATCAGCGGACAGGTCTTCAACCTCGGCGGCGGGCCGCGGAATGCCGTCAGCATCCTGAGCGTCCTCAGGGAGATCGAGAAGCTCACTGGGCGACCGCTATCCACCGAATTCGGCGACTGGCGCGCCGGCGACCAGTATTTCTTCGTCGCCGATACCCGCAAGCTGACCAGTGAGTTGGGCTGGCAACCGAACATCCGCTGGCGCGACGGTATGCGGCATCTTGCGGAATGGCTGGTGGAAAATCGCTTTGGTGGCGGGCCGGTTCTTCCGCAGCGGCAGAGGATCACGGCCTGATGGTGGGCGCTTCAAACAGACCCGCCCGGCGGGTGCTGATGACCGTCGATAGCGTCGGTGGCGTCTGGCGCTATGCCATGGATCTGGCAGCGGAGCTGAAGCTGTGGCAGGGGTCAGAGACCATATTCGTGGGTTTCGGCCCGGAACCGTCCCCGGACAAGGTGGAGGAAGCCTCCGCCATCGGCGATTTCGTGTGGCTCGACCTGCCGCTGGATTGGATGGCGTCTGGCCCTGATGAGCTGGCCGAAGTTCCGGCTCTGATCGCCTCGCTGGCCGAGGAGGAAGAAGCCGATGTCATCCACCTCAATCTCCCCTCTCAGGCTGCAGCTCTAAAGACGTCCATCCCGGTGGTCACCGTTTCCCATTCCTGCGTCGTCACATGGTTCAGCGCGGTGCGCGGCCACGGGGTTCCGGATGACTGGGCATGGCAGCAACAGCTGAACCGAGAGGGTTTCGACCGGGCAGACGTCGTGCTTGCCCCGAGCCGCAGCCATGCCCTGATGCTGAAGCAGGCCTATGGCCGGATCGACAATCTGGCCGTGGTGCCGAACGGCAGCCGGTACCAGCCAGCGACAGGCGAGAAAGAGAACTTCGCCTATGCCGCCGGCCGCTGGTGGGACGACGGCAAGAACGGCGCCGTGCTCGACCAGGCGGCCGCACTCACGGATTTCCCGATCGTCATGGCCGGCAGCAACAAGGGGCCGAACGAGCAGTATCTAGCACTTGAGCACGCCCGGCACCTCGGGGAATTGAGCTATGCGGAAGCCATGGCGCTGATGGAGAAGGCCGCCATCGTCGTGTCGCCTTCGATATACGAACCCTTCGGCCTCTCGGCACTGGAGGCCGCGAGGGCAGGGGCGGCGTTGGTTCTCTCCGACATTCCGACCTACCGCGAGCTTTGGGACGGTTGCGCCGTCTTTGCCGATCCGAGGGATCCAAAGGCTTTTGCCGAGGCGCTCGATCACCTGTCTGGAGACGAAGAGCTGAGAGCAAATCTCGGCGCGAAGGCCAGAGCAAGATCGCGGCTGTTCTCGGTGGAGGAACAGGCAACGGCCATGCACCGGATCTACGACCTGCTGACCTGTCAGCCCGAATCCCTGCCAGCTGCGGAGTAAACATGAAGTTCCTTTTCTTTACCCATTCCCTCGTCTCCGACTGGAATCATGGCAATGCCCATTTCCTGCGTGGCGTGATGCGCGATCTCATCCGCCGCGGCCATGAAGCGGTGGCGCTCGAGCCCAAGGGAGCCTGGAGCCGAGAGAACCTGGTGAGGGACCAGGGCGAGGGCGCTGTCCGCAGGTTCCACGAAACGTTCCCGGGACTAACCTCCACCGTGTACGATACGAGCTTCGATCACGAGGCTGCGGTTTCCGATGCGGATGTGGTGATCGTTCACGAGTGGACCGATCCGGCGCTCGTGGAGCGTATCGGCAAGGCGCGTCGCAATGGTGGTTCGTTTACGCTGATTTTTCACGACACCCATCATCGCGCCGTTTCCTCGGAAGGCGATATCGCCGGACTGAAGCTCCAGGACTACGACCTGGTGCTGGCATTCGGGGAGACGCTGCGCCAGCGCTACCTGGCGGCCGGCTGGGGCCGCAACGTCTTCACCTGGCACGAGGCTGCAGACATTGCGCTCTTCCATCCCACGCCGGGGGTGGAGAAGACCGGAGACCTCATCTGGATCGGCAACTGGGGTGACGACGAGCGCTCCAAGGAAATCCTCGAATATCTGGTCGAGCCGGTCCGTGATCTCCGGTTGAAGGCCACCGTCCGTGGCGTCCGCTATCCCGATCACGCACTGGAAGCACTCGACGAAGCCGGGATCGCTTACGGCGGCTGGATCGCCAACGCGGAAGCACCCAAGGCCTTCGCGCAAAATCGCGTGACGGTCCATATTCCCCGCCGTCCCTACGTCGAAAACCTGCCGGGCATTCCGACCATTCGTGTTTTCGAAGCCCTTGCGTGTGGCATCCCGTTGATTTCGGCGCCATGGAACGACAGCGAAAACCTGTTCCGTCCCGGCGTCGATTTCCTCGTCGCCCGCAACGGGGCGGAGATGAAGGAGCGGCTCTGGGAGGTCTTGAGCGAGCCCTCGCTCGCCGCCGCGCTTGCGGAAGAGGGGCGGAAAACCATTCTCGCACGCCACACCTGCAGCCACCGCGTCGATGAACTTCTGGCAATCCTCGCATTGCAGGGCACGGTTCGTGTGCGCGAGGAACTCGCCCTCAGGGAGGCAGCCGAATGAAGATCGCGTTTTATGGATCGAGCCTGGTTTCCGCCTACTGGAACGGTGCAGCGACTTATTATCGCGGCCTGCTCCGCGCGCTTGCTGCCAAGGGTTACGACATCACCTTCTACGAGCCCGACGTCTACGACCGGCAGAAGAACCGCGATATCGACCCGCCGGATTGGTGCCGGGTCGTGGTCTATGACGGAACGGTTGAAGCCCTGAAGCAGGTGACGGCCCGCGCAGCCGAGGCTGATATCGTCGTGAAGGCGAGCGGTGTCGGTTTCGAGGACGATCTGCTGCTGGCGGAAATCCTGAAATCGGCCCGCCCCGATGCTCTGAAGATTTTCTGGGACGTGGATGCACCGGCGACGCTTGCCGAACTCAAGGCTTATCCGGAGCATCCGCTTCGCAAGGCTCTGGCCGAAATAGACATGGTGCTGACCTATGGCGGCGGTGATCCGGTGGTGGAGGCTTATCGCCAGCTCGGCGCGCGGCAGTGCATTCCGGTCTACAATGCGCTCGACCCCGAGACCCACCACCCCGTTGCGGACGATCCTCGCTTTGCTGGCGATCTCGGTTTTCTCGGAAACCGTCTGCCGGACCGGGAAGCGCGCGTTGAGCACTTCTTCCTGGAGCCGGCGGCCAGCCAGCCGGGCCAGACGTTCCTGCTTGGCGGCTCCGGCTGGCACGACAAGCCCATGGCGCCGAACATTATCTACATCGGCCATGTCTCCACCCGCGACCACAATGCCTTCAACGTGACGCCGAAAGCGGTGCTGAACATATCCCGCGCCAGCATGGCGGAGAACGGTTTCTCCCCCGCAACCCGGGTGTTCGAAGCGGCGGGTGCTGGGGCCTGCCTGATCACCGATTTCTGGGAAGGCATCGAGCTTTTTCTAAAGCCAAACGAGGAAGTCCTGGTTGCCCGCGATGGCAGGGATGTCACCGACATCATGGCCGGCCTGAGCCGTGAACGTGCACGTGAAATCGGCAAGAAAGCACTTGCGCGGGTGCTCGCGGAACACACCTATGCGCACCGGGCGGAAGACGTCGATCGCGTCTTCCGCGATTTTGCCGCGGCCCGCATGGAGGCTGCAGAATGACGCAGCCGCTCGATATCGTCATTCTCGGTCTCTCGCTCTCCTCGTCTT
>CAMFHT010000079.1 GCA_945952245.1 uncultured Rhizobium sp.
CCATAGGACTTGGTGACCTTGTCAGCCTCGATGACAAGCTTGCCGGATTCCTGCGCATCCGAAAGGCTCGCCTGCACCGTACCCTGCGGACCCTTGTGACCGCGATGGCGGGACCGCATGTCCTGCAGTTCGCCGAGGCGGCGCATGTTGCGTTTGCGCCGGGCCGTCACGCCATAGCGCAGCCAGTGCTCTTCGCGCTCGATGGCCTTGCCGAGCTTGTGCTGCTCCAGCTCCTCTTCCTCGAGTACCTGGTCCCGCCAGGCTTCGAAATGCGCGAACCCGCGGTCGAGGCGGCGCGATTGGCCCCGGTCGAGCCAGAGGGTTGCGGTCGAAACCTTTTCGAGAAAGCGGCGGTCGTGCGAGATCAGGATCAGGCTGCTTTTGGACTTCTGCAGCTCCCCTTCCAGCCATTCAATCGTCGGAAGGTCGAGATGGTTGGTGGGCTCGTCGAGAAGCAGGATGTCGGGCTCCGGCGCCAGAACCCGCGCCAGGGCTGCGCGGCGCGCCTCGCCGCCCGAGAGGTTCTTCGGGTCCTCCTCGCCTGACAGTCCCAGATGTTCAAGCAGGTAGGAGACGCGGTACGGGTCATCGCTCGGTCCAAGTCCCGCTTCCGCATAGGCCTGAACCGTCGCATAGCCGTCAAAGTCCGGCGCCTGGTGCAGATAGCGGATGGTGGCGGAGGGATGACGGAACACCTCGCCCGACTGCGGCTCGACAAGACCGGCGGCAATCTTCATCAGTGTCGACTTGCCAGAGCCGTTGCGCCCCACGAGGCAGAGCCGGTCGCCGGGTTCGAGCTGGAAGCCAGCTCCATTCAGGAGCGGCGCGCCCCCGAAGCTCAGAAAGATGTCGTCGAGTTTGAGAATGGGCGGTGCCACGGATCAGGCTCCAGTCATGTCATAGGGGCGGGCGAGCAGAAGGCCGCGGCCGGATGCAAGGGTGAGCCGTATGGGCCCGAGCGCCACGTTGGATATGGTGCGGGAAGACCCGAAGGGCAGGGTGAAATGAGAGAGCGGATAGCGGGCGCCCTGGATGCCGAGGCCTTCGAGCCCGGTGAAGCCGACGATCGAGAAGAGCGCACCCGAGGGCAGGTCCACGGTGAGGTCTCCGGGCAGAAGCGGAACCGCCTCTTCCTCCCCGGAGGAAAGAAGCACGTCCAGCCCCTGTTCGCGGAGTTGGATCGCCTGGGCAAGGTGCTGAAGCGCGTGGTCGGACCGTTCGCCGCCCAGTGCTCCGAGCAGGATGACCCGCTGCGCTCCACGTTCGATCGCTTCCGAGACGGCAATCTCGCCATCGGTCGCCGCCTTCTGCGCGGGATAGGGCTGACGCTCCACCTCGGGCCATGCGTCAAACAATTCTGACGGGGCCGAGTCGAAATCGCCGACCCAGAGTTCGGGCGTCAGACCCAGCTCCCTGGCATGGCGCATGCCACCATCCGCCGCAATCACGCGCGTGCCCTTGACCACCGCGCGCACGCGGTCGGTGATTGCGAGCGTGCCGCCGAGCAGGATGGTGAAGGCCGGTGTGATCATGGACCCGTCAGATAGCCAAGATTGGGCCGGAGGGAAAGAGCCGCAAACCCGAAAGGTCAAGCTCTCGGCCTTTCCGGCTTACGCTTGCCAATCGCCGAGCTTGGCGCTACATCTCACTTCGCTCTAACGGGGTGCCTTGCTTTCGAACGCGGAAGCACTGGCTGAGAGGCAATAGCCAACCCGCGGAACCTGATCCGGTTAACACCGGCGGAGGGATTAGACGTGGCCGAGACCGGCAGCCTCATTCCCCCTGTATCCATCGCTTTAAGAGGAGAGGCCAGATGACGGCTCGCTTGAAAACACTAATCTTGTCCCTGTCCGTAGCGCTCGCTGCGGCTCTTTCCGGACAGCCTGCCGGTGCGGCGGACAAGACGCTCACCATCTACACCTATGAAAGCTTCACCTCCGAATGGGGTCCGGGCCCCAAGGTCAAGGAAGCCTTCGAAAAGAGCTGCGCCTGCACGGTGAACTATGTCTCCGCCGCCGACGGCGTTGCCCTTCTGTCGCGCCTGAAACTCGAAGGCGCAGCGACCAAGGCCGACATCGTGCTTGGCCTCGACACGAACCTCATTGCGGAAGCCAAGGCCACCGGTTTCTTCGCGCCGCACGGCATCGACAGCTCGGCGGTCAAAGTGCCCGGCGATTTCAAGGACGACGTCTTCGTTCCCTACGATTACGGCCATTTCGCCGTGGTCTATGACAGCGACACCCTGAAGACGCCGCCGAAGAGCCTGAAGGAACTGGTCGAAGGCGACCCTGCGCAGAAGATCGCGATCGAGGATCCGCGGACCTCGACGCCGGGCCTCGGCCTGCTGCTCTGGGTCAAGTCTGTCTATGGCGACAAGGCGCCCGAAGCCTGGGCAAAGCTCAAGAACCGCGTCTTGACCGTCACCCCAGGCTGGTCGGAAGCCTACGGCCTCTTCACCAAGGGCGAAGTGCCGATGGTTCTGTCCTATGTCACCTCGCCCGCCTATCACATCGACCAGGAGAAGACGGAGCGTTACAAGGCCGCCGATTTCGAGGAAGGCCACTATATCCAGGTCGAGGTCGCCGGCATGGTGAAATCCGCCCATGATCCGGACCTTGCAAAGTCCTTCCTGAGCTTCATGGTCAGCCCCGCCTTCCAGGACATCATCCCGACCACCAACTGGATGATGCCGGCGGCAGCGACGTCCAAAGCGCTCCCGGATGCCTTTGGCAAGCTGATCACGCCGAAGAAGACCTTCCTGATGAGCCCGGAAGAGGTGGCGAAGAACCGCAAGGCCTGGATCGATGAATGGCTCGGCGCCATGAGCATGAACTGAACATGCTGACGCGCGGCGAATACCGGCGCGCACTCACCGGCGGGACCCTCGGTCTCGCCGGCATTCTCCTGTTTGCAGGGCTTGGAACGGGCGCTCTGTTCCGGGCCGGCCTTTCCGGGGAAACCACGCCCCTCTTCGACGCTTACATGTGGCGGGTACTGCGCTTCACGCTGCTGCAGGCAAGCTTGTCGGCAATTCTGTCGGTTGGACTGGCGATGATCTTTGCGCGTGCGCTCGCACGCCAGCCGGAGTTTCCGGGCCGCGGCTGGATCCTGAGATTGATGGGCGTGCCGCTTGGTCTGCCGGTCATCGTCGGCGCACTCGGGCTCGTGACCGTGTGGGGCCGGAATGGATGGGCGAATGCCGCGCTTTCCGAATTCGGCCTGAAGGAACCGGTCAGCATCTATGGCCTTACCGGCATCCTGCTCGCCCATGTCTTCTTCAATTTCCCGCTTGCGGCGCGCGTGCTTCTGGCAGGGCTGGAACGCCTGCCGCCGGAATACTGGCTGATCGCCAGCAATCTCGGCATGAAGCCGCTCGGCATCTTTCGCCTCATCGAATGGCCGGAGATGAAGCGGCAGATTCCGGCGCTTGGCGGTCTGATCTTCATGCTGGCCGCCACGAGCTTCACGCTGGTCCTGCTGCTTGGCGGCGGCCCTGCAGCGACCACGCTCGAAGTTGCCATCTACCAGGCCCTGCGTTTCGATTTCGACCCGCAGCGCGCCGTCCGGCTCTCCCTGCTGCAGATCGCCATGACGACAGTCCTGCTCGTCCTGCTCGGGCTCCTGACGAAACGCCATGCGGAGGGCGCGACGGCGGGAGGCGCATCCCGCAGGCCGGATGGAAGGAGCTGGAGGAACAGAACCGTCGATTTCCTGCTCATCCTTGCTGGAACCGCGTTCGTCGCCCTGCCGCTCGCCTCGGTCGCTGCCGCGGGTCTGCGGGCCGATCTGCTTCGTCTTGCCGGCGAGGCCCCCGTCCATCGCGCCCTTCTGACCAGCCTTGCGATTGCGGCCCCCTCGGGCCTGATATCCATTCTTCTAGCCTGGATGATTTCGAACTGCCGGCAGGCAATCCTGAAGGCGCGGGCGCCTCGCCCCGCAGCCCGTCTCTATGCGGCGAGCCTCCCCCAGCTTTCCTCGCTCATCCTGCTTGTGCCGCCGACGGTACTCGGCAACGGCTGGTTCCTGCTTATCGGCCCGGCGCGGCTGCAGCCGGCTGCCCCCTTGCTGATCACGCTCATCAACAGCCTGATGGCGCTCCCTTTCGTGCTCAGCATTCTTGACCCCGCTTTGGCCGCGCATCGGGAACGGAACGGACGGCTTTCTGCCAGTCTCGGTCTCTTTGGCTGGAACCGGCTCCTTCACGTCGACTGGCCGGCCTTGCGCAGGCCGGTGCTGATGGCACTTTGCTTTGCCATGGCGCTTTCGCTCGGCGATCTCGGCGTGGTGGCTCTCTTCGGATCTGACGATCTCGTGACGCTTCCATGGCTGCTCTATAGCCGCATGGGCAGCTACCGGACCGCCGATGCTGCGGGCCTCGCTCTCCTTCTCGGCCTTCTTTGCCTTGCGCTTTCGGCAGCCGGAACGGGAAACATCAAACGGATGAACGGCGATGGCTGATCCGAACGACATCTTCATGGACGCGATCGAGCTCAAGCGCGGCGATCTCGATTTCCGCTTTCACTGCCGGATGCCTGCAGGCCGCATCACCGCCGTTGCCGGCCCTTCCGGTTCCGGGAAGACCACGCTCCTCAACCTGATAGCCGGTTTCGAAGTGCCGGACAGCGGGCGCATTGAGCTTTCGGGGCGTGACGTCACCACGTTTCACCCCGCGGAAAGACCGGTCTCGCTGGTCTTTCAGGAGAACAATCTCTTTGCCCATCTCGACATCGCCACCAATGTCGGTCTCGGTATCAGCCCGTCCCTGCGGCTGGCGGACAAGGACCTGGCCCGCATATCGGCGGCACTTCAGCGTACCGGTCTGGGCGGCTATGAAAAACGCATGCCCGGGACGCTTTCCGGCGGAGAAAGACAGCGAGCAGCCTTTGCCCGCGCACTGGTGCGGGACCGACCATACCTGCTTCTCGACGAACCCTTCGCCGCCCTCGACCCTGGCCTCCGGCTCTCCATGGCCATGCTGCTGAAGGAATTGCAGGCGGAGACCGGCGTAACCGTCGTGCTTGTCACGCATAACTCTTCCGATGTCAGGCGTCTTGCCGAACGCGTGATCTTTCTGGAGAAAGGCCGCATCCTTGCGGATGACGAGACGGCAGACTTCTTCGACCGTCCGGGACCCCAGCCCATTCTCGATTTCCGCGGGCGGGACGGCGGAATGTGACATGAGGCCTTATTTCGACCGAAGAAGGCCGTGATGATGGCCACAACCTGCGCAAGGCAGGAATGCATTGGGCAGAGCTAGGCAAAGCGGGTGTAAATCGGCTACAGCAGAGGTCTGCAGGCCTTGGACGGGTGCGGGCGGCTTTCGCAAGCCTCGTCGCATGTGATGTTCGAATTGATTTAAGAAGCTGATGACGATGACGGCAGCCGCAACGGCGTTTCAGACCGCACGCGAATATCGGGCCGGCGCGCGGCCGTGGCAGCGTCTGGCGCTGATCGCCGTTCTCGCCAGCTCGGTCGCGCTGCAGGGCTGCCAGTCTATCCTGTCGCAAACCTATGAGCCGACCGTTTCGCCATCGTCAAACCCGCAGATCGTCGACGAGGTCCAGAAGAACGACCCGAATGCGCAGGTTGGTGCCAGAGAACATCCAAGGATCGTGGCAAGTTATGGCGGCGAATATCGCGACGCCCGCACCGAACGACTCGTTGCCCGCATTGTCGGTGCGCTGACGGCTGTTTCGGAAAACCCGACGCAGTCCTACAAGATCACCATTCTCGATTCGCCCGCGATCAACGCCTTTGCGCTACCCGGTGGTTTCCTTTACGTCACCCGCGGTCTTCTCGCACTTGCCAACGACGCCTCGGAAGTGGCCGCCGTGCTTTCCCACGAGATGGCGCACGTGACTGCCAATCACGGGGTCGAACGTCAGAAGCGCGAAGAGGCGGAAGTGATCGCGAGCCAAGTGGTCGCCGAGGTTCTTTCCAGCGATCTCGCCGGCAAGCAGGCACTCGCGCGCGGCAAGATGCGGCTTGCCGCCTTCTCGCGGAACCAGGAATTACAGGCGGACGTGATCGGGGTGCGTATGCTGGGCGAGGCCGGTTACGATCCCTATGCGGCGGCCCGATTCCTTGATTCGATGGCGCGTTACAGCCGGTTCACCTCTGGCAATGCGGATGCCGATCCGAGCCTCGACTTCCTGTCCAGCCACCCGAACACGCCGCAGCGCATCGAGCTGGCGCGGGCCCATGCCCGCAATTTCGGCATGGAAGGCGCAGTCGGCGACAAGGGCCGCGACTACTACCTCAACGGCATTGATGGCCTTCTCTTCGGCGACAGCCCGCAGGAAGGTTATGTGCGCGGCCAGACTTTCCTGCATGGCGGCCTCGGCATCCGTTTCGACGTGCCCGAAGGCTTCATGATCGACAACAAGGTGGAAGCGGTGCTGGCGACCGGCCCGGGCGAGGCAGCGATCCGGTTTGACGGCGTCTCCGACACCAGCAATGGCAGCCTGACCAATTATATCGCAAGCGGCTGGGTGACCGGCTTGCAGCCGGAGACGATCCGCCCGCTTACGGTCAATGGATTGGAGGCTGCGACGGCCCGCGCTTCTGCCGACCGTTGGGACTTCGATGTCACCGTGATCCGTACGGGTGCACAGATCTTCCGTTTCCTGACGGCGGTTCCGAAAGGCAGCGCTTCGCTGGATTCGATCGCGACCGTATTGAGGACCAGCTTCCGCAAGATGTCGCCGCAAGAAGCGGCAGCGCTCAAGCCGCTCCGCATCCGCGTGATCACGGTTCAGCCCGGCGAAACGGTCGCGACGCTGTCCAACCGCATGCTCGGCACCAACCGGAAGCTCGAACTCTTCACGCTGATCAATGCGCTGACACCGACTTCGACGCTGGCTGCGGGTGATCGTGTGAAGATCATCGCGGAATGAAAAAGGGCGCCTGAGGCGCCCTTTCGACATTGTGACTGTTCAGAGTTTTCAGAGATAGGCGCGACGCTCGCGGCCCGTTGCGCCTTGGGTCAGCGCGATCTTCAGCTTTTCCAGCGCACGGCTTTCGATCTGGCGGACACGCTCTTTGGAAATTCCGAGCTTGGCGCCCAGCGCTTCCAGCGTTTCGCTCTCGTCTTGCAGCCGGCGTGCGCGGATGATCTCGAGTTCCCGGGTGTTGAGGTGTTTCAGGGCAGAGCGAAGCCAGGCCGCCCGGCGCTCGCCGTCAATGAGCGATTCCGCCTGTTCGTCCGGCAAAGGATCTTCGCTGCGCAGCACATCGGAGAGGCTCTGGCCCTCGCCGCCCGTACCGAGCGGCGTCTCGAAGGGCACGTCGCCGCCGGAAAGGCGGGCATCCATGCGCTGAACATCGGCAATGCCGACGCCGAGCGCATTGGCGATTTCCTGGTGCGCCGCTTCTGCCGTCAGCTGGATGTCGCCGCGGGCGAGCTTGGCGCGCAGGCGGCGCAGATTGAAGAAGAGGGCCTTCTGGCCCGAGCTGGTACCGCCACGGACGATCGACCAGTTGCGCAGGATATAATCCTGCATCGAGGCCTTGATCCACCAGGATGCATAGGTCGAAAAGCGGAAGCCACGATCCGGGTCGAACCGGGCAGCTGCTTCGAGAAGTCCGGCATAGCCTTCCTGCGTAAGGTCGCTCGCGGGCAGACCAAAATTCCGGAACTTTCCGGCCATGGAGATGACGAGGCGCATATGTGCAACCACGATCTGGTTCAGCGCGTTCTGGTCGTCAGACCCGCGCCAGCGGTTACCCAGGCGGGTTTCTTCCTCCCGGCTGAGATAGGGCGCCGCCATGGCATGCCTGATCATGCTACGATCTGCCGCATTGCTGGTCATCATCCGTCTCCTGGCGTTCCGGCCGGAAAGCGGGCATGCCCACCGGCACGGAGTTTCTTGTGGCTCCGGTGGATAACGGGCGAGCGGCGAAAAAGTTTCACGAAAAAACCCGGCTTTCGCCGGGTTTTTTGAGGAATGTTAATTTTGTTGAAGAATCAGGCCGCTTCTTCCTGGCTTTCTTCTTCGTCGACGGTCTTGCCGCGCTTCGGGCCCTTCGCAAGATGCGTTTCCACCAGGCGGACGGCCTCGGTTTCGGACATCTTGTTCACGGCGGCGATTTCGCGCGCCATGCGGTCGAGGGCAGCTTCATAAAGCTGGCGCTCCGAATAGGACTGTTCCGGCTGGTTCTCCGCGCGGTAGAGATCGCGAACCACTTCGGCGATGGAAATCAGGTCGCCAGAATTGATCTTCGCATCATATTCCTGCGCACGGCGCGACCACATGGTGCGCTTGACACGGGCCTTGCCCTGAACAACCTTCAAAGCGCGTTCGACGAAATCGGTCTCGGAAAGCTTGCGCATGCCAATGCTCACGGCTTTCGCGACCGGAACCTTCAGACGCATCTTGTCCTTTTCAAAGTCGATTACAAAAAGCTCGAGCTTCATACCCGCGACTTCCTGCTCTTCGATGGCGGTGATGGTGCCGACACCGTGAGCGGGATAGACAATAGATTCACCGGTCTTGAAGCCCTGGCGCGTCGAAGATTTTTTCTGCTGGGTCGTCATTCGATCTAAAAACTCCCTGTTACGCTCCCGCCCTTGGGGGACGGGGCCGGGTCAGTCAGGCCCGGAATAGGCGGCGCTCCGCCGGGTGACTCCAGTTCTGCTCCACCATCAGGCACAAGAGAAACGCTCCGAAGCGATAAACCGTCGACGACAGGTTAAACCTGCCCCGCGGGCTCAAGTCCGGATTTTTCGTTTGCTTTCGTGATGGTTGTGGGCTGCAAATCGCCCCGAAGTGGATCAGTATCAAGACCCTAACACAAAAATATGCGGAAATCAATAATTTGCTTTGCCTGTGCCTTGCCAGACACGGGCTTCATCAGGCAGCGCGATCAGGTTTGATTCGAATGAATTGTTCGCTTCGCCAAGGTGAGAAAAGGCCCGTCGCCGGGCCCTTGCCGCAATCAGGCGTCGCCGGAACCGGGGTTTGCAGAGAAGAACTTTTCGAACTTGCCTTCGACGCCGTCCATTTCCTTGGCTTCCGGAAGCGCTTCGCGCTTCTGGGTGATGTTCGGCCAGACGAGGGCATATTCTGCATTGACCTTCAGCCACTTGTCGAGGCCCGGCTCGGTGTCCGGCTTGATGGCTTCCGCCGGGCACTCCGGCTCGCAAACGCCGCAGTCGATGCATTCATCCGGATGGATGACGAGGAAATTCTCGCCTTCGTAGAAGCAGTCGACGGGACAAACCTCAACGCAGTCCGTGTACTTGCAACGGATGCAGTTGTCGGTGACGACATAGGTCATTGCGCACTCCAGATGGTTTCCGATGACACGTCGGGCAAGAACGGTAACTGCCGGAGGGTCAGGGAAACGTTCCGTCCGGCCGGATCTTTCGGAACCGTGAGGTATCGGCTTTGCCCCAATGTTGCAAGGATTTTCAATCCGGAAATCAGGGCTGTGGCGACAGGAATTTCTACCTGCGACCGCGTTCAGCGACTGCGGCAAGACAGTACACCCGGGCAGAACGGACCGCGCCTGCGCGGACGGACAACGATCTTGCGGCATGGGGCGGTGCGGCTATAACCGAACGAAAAAGGAGAACACCATGAAGATTGCCATCGTGACCATATCGGACCGCGCCAGCAGTGGCACCTATGAAGACATCAGCGGCCCGGCGATCGAGGAATGGCTGGCGAAGGCAGTAACGACGCCCTACGACGTGCTCCACCGCATCATCCCCGATGGCGTCGAGTCCGTATCCACGACGCTCGTCGAACTTTGTGACGAGGCCCAGGCGGATCTGGTGTTGACCACCGGCGGCACCGGGCCTTCTCCCCGGGACCAGACGCCGGAGGCGATGAAGCTGGTTATGGAAAAGGAACTGCCGGGCTTCGGCGAACTGCTCCGCCGCAAGAGCCTGGAGCAGGTGCCGACGGCAATCCTCTCGCGGCAGACCGCGGGAACGCGCGGCAAGTCGCTGATCATCAACCTGCCCGGCCGGCCCCGGTCGATCGCGATGAGCCTGGATACGGTCTTCCCTGCGGTCCCCTATTGCCTGGATCTCATCGGCGCCGGGCGCATTGAGACCAATCCTGATGTGGTAAAGTCGTTCAGGCCGGACGGCTGACGCTCAAACTTCGCGTTCTTCGCACCCGTGATCTTCATACAGAAGGCGGGCCTCTTCGTAAGGACCGCGGCGATCGCCCCCGGCGCGGACGGTAACCGTATGAACGTAGCTGCGGATGCCGCGCCAGGAGACGAGCTCGACCCTGTCGCCGGGCTTCAGCGACAGGCTCGGCTGGGCAGCAACGCGGCCGTTCACAAGTACCTCGCCATCCGAAATGCGCTTCTGGGCAATGGCCCTGCTTTTCAGGAGCCGCGTGAAGAACAGCCATTTGTCGAGGCGCTGCCTATCGACGGGTGTTGACTGTTCCCCCCGTTCCATCCGGCTACTTCTTCATCTGTTCCTTGAGGGCTGCGAGCTTCGCGAAGGGCGAATCTGGATCGACCGGCTTTTCCTTGCGCGGAGGACGGGCCTCGAAACGCTGAGCCTGCTGGCCACGGTCGTTGCGATCAGGGCGGTTCTTGCGATCGCCACCCTCAGGGCGGTCCTGACGCTTGCCGCCTTCGTGGCCGCGCGCTTCGCCGGAACGCTGCGGACGCTGGCCATCGCGATTGCGGTTGCCCTGCCGTTCACCGTCAGCACGGCCTTCGCCGCCGCGGCGGTTCTCGCCACCCCGTTCGCGGCGTTCACCGCGGGCCTCGCCTTCACCGCCGCGCGCGTTGCCGCCCTGCGGACGGCGATTGCGTTCGCCCTGACCCTGGCGCTGGTTCTCGTTGCGACCAGCCGGACGCCACAGCAGAACCGGCTTTGCTTCTGCCGGTACGGCATCGGCAGCAGCGGCATCCGCCGGCGCTTCGGCAGCAGCCTCTCCGGTGGAGACAGGTGCCTCTACTGCAGCAGCGGCTTCTTCAGCCGGAGCGGCTTCGGCCTCTGTCCCGGCTTCTGACGTTTCGCCAGCGGGCTCGGCGGCCTCTTCCGATGAAGCCGGTGCAGCAGATTCTGCCGGCGCCGGGTCCTGTGCCGCGAGGAAGGCGGCAGCCTCTTCCGGCTTCACGCTGTCGGCGCGGTAGCCGAGGCCCTTCAGGATCTCTTCCATGTCGTCCGGCGTCGCGCCGAGGATGGAGAGCATGGAGGGGGTGCTGGTGAAGCGACGGCCGTCATAAGCGCCCTCCGGACGGGAACCGGAGCCCGGCTTCCACTGAAGAAGCGGACGGATAATGTCGGCGAGGCGCTCGAGGATATCGATGCGTACGGCACGCTTGCCGAGGAAGCGGAAGCCTGCGAGCTTGTAGAAGGTGCGCTCGAAACCCGGATCGGTGACGACCGAGGTGCGGCCGGCCGCAAGCGCCGGAATGAGCTCGCCGTAGCCGGGCTTGTCCAGGCCATCGTTCTTCAGCGCCCAGAGGAGCGTGATGAGTTCGGCGGGAGCCGGCTTCAGCAGGGCGGGCATGAAGATGTGGTAGGCGCCGAAGCGGACGCCATAGCGGCGCATGGAGGCGCGGGCATCCTGATCCAGCGATTTCACGTCTTCCGTTACGTCCCGGCGGAAGAGAACGCCCAGGTTTTCCACGAGCTGGAAGGCGAGCCCCTTGGCCAAACCCTGCAGGTCTTCGGCGCGCGAAATGTCGTCGAGCGGCTTCAGCACGGTCGAGATGTGGTGGTTCACGAAGCGCTCGATGCGCGCTGCGACATGGTCGCGCGCCGGGCCGGTCAGCTGCTCGTCCGCCAGCACGATCACGCGCGGGCGCATGATGTGGTCGTTGGCAGCAAGACGCGCGACGGGCTCACCCAGCCAGCGGACATAGCCGTCGGCCCCAAGCGCCAGATCACCATTGCCGGCGGCATGCAGGCGTGCGGCACGCGCTTCGAATTCGAGCGCAAGGGCCTTCTGCGCCGCAGCCGCAACGGCCTTGGCTTCCTGCCCCTCGGACACGGTGATCGGCGAAAACCGGAAACCGGCCAGTTGCCCCACATGATGTCCTTCTACGAAGACATCGCCATTCACACTGATTTCAGCTTCCAGCATCGCATTCTCTCTCAGGCGCTTCATGAGCACAGATGTCCTGCGATCAACAAAGCGTTTCGTCAACCTTTCATGTAACGCGTCGGACAGCCTGTCCTCAATTTCACGCGTCTTTTCTTGCCAGTGTGTCGGATCGGCAAGCCATCCCGGACGGTTGGACACATAGGTCCATGTCCTGATCTGGGCGATTCGTGCCGAAAGGGTATCGATATCCCCCTCCGTGCGGTCGGCGCGGTGAACCTGCTCGGCCATGTAGGTCTCGTTGACGGCGCCGTGGCGGACGAGGTCCGAATAGAGCGTGGCAATGAGTTCCGCATGCTGGGCGGGCGTGATTCGCCGGTAGTCGGGAAGGGCGCAGGCCTCCCATAGTTTTTCGACTCGCTCGGCGCCGGTGGCAATATCCTGAATCTCCGGGTAGCGGGCAAGCAATTCCAGCGCCTGCTGGTCGACCGCCGGGAGTGCCCGGACGAGCCCCGTGACCGGAGGCGCCTCGTCGAGGCTTGCACGCAGTGCCTTGATCGAGGAAAAGTCGAACTCCTTCGTGCGCCACTGCAGTACGCGCACCGGATCGAAGTGGTGGGTCTCGATGCGCTCTACCAGTTCGGGATCGAAGGGATCGACCCGGCCCGTCACCCCGAATGTGCCGTCACGCACGTGCCGCCCCGCACGGCCTGCGATCTGGGCGAGCTCTCCGGGGTTGAGGTTTCGGAACTGGTAGCCGTCGAACTTCCGGTCCTGCGCGAAGGCGACATGATCGACGTCGAGGTTGAGACCCATGCCGATCGCATCGGTGGCAACGAGATATTCGACATCGCCTTCCTGGTAGAGACCGACCTGAGCGTTGCGCGTCCGCGGGCTCAAGGCACCGAGCACGACGGCCGCACCGCCACGCTGGCGCCGAATGAGTTCGGCGATCGCATAGACCTCTTCCGCCGAGAAGGCGACGATGGCGCTGCGCTTGGGCAAGCGCGTGATCTTCTTCGATCCCGCGTAGACGAGCTGCGACAGCCGCGGCCGCTCGATCATGAGGATGCCGGGGAGCAGCTGTTCGAGGATCGGCCGCATGGTGCCGGCGCCGAGAAGAAGCGTCTCGTCGCGGCCGCGCAGATGCAGGATGCGGTCGGTAAAGATGTGACCGCGCTCGAGATCACCCGCGAGCTGCACCTCGTCGATGGCGACGAAGGCGGCCTTGGTCTCGCGCGGCATGGCCTCGACAGTGCAGACCTGGAAACGGGCTTTCGGCGGAAGGATACGCTCCTCGCCGGTGATCAGCGCAACATTGGCGCACCCACCTTCTCCACCACCCGGGTG
>CAMFHT010000080.1 GCA_945952245.1 uncultured Rhizobium sp.
ACCTGGTGCGCGACGAGCGGCAGCGTCAGGAAGCCGAAGAGCAGCGAGAAGGCCGCCCCGGTCGCGATGCCCGCAGCCACGCCCATATAGGGGGAGCCGGTCGTCTGCGCCGTCGCGAAGGCGCCGATCGCGCCCATGATCATCATGCCTTCAACGCCGAGGTTGAGGACACCTGCCCGCTCGGTCACGAGCTCGCCAAGGGCTGCGATGACGAGCGGCGTCGCGGCGGTGATGACGGTGAGGATGATGGCTTCGATGATCATCTCACGCGCCTCCCTGAACCTTTGAAGAGAGCGAAGACCAGACCAGCCGGATCCTGTAGCGGATCAGCGTATCGCAGGAGAGCACGAAGAAGAGCAGCATGCCCTGGAAGACGCGGGTGACCTTGTCCGACACGCCGAGCGAGAGCTGTGCCGCCTCGCCGCTCACATAGGTAAGTGCCAGGACGAGGCCGGAGAGGATGGCCCCCAACGGGTTCAGACGCCCGAGGAAGGCGACGATGATGGCGGTGAAGCCGTAGCCCGGCGAAATCGCAGGCTGCAGATGGCCGATGGAGCCCGAGACCTCTGAAATGCCGGCAAGGCCCGCCAGACCGCCCGAAAGCAGCATGGCGAACCAGATCATCCGCCGGCTGGAAAAGCCCGCGAAGCGCCCTGCCCGTTCGCTCTCGCCGAGAACGGTGACCTCGAAACCCTTCAGCGTGTAGCGCATCATGAACCAGGCGGCGACGGCGACGAGGATGGCGAAGACGAATTCCCAGTGGACCGAATAGCCGGACATCACGGGCTGAAGCACGGCGGAGGGCGAGAAATCCCGCGAAACCGGAAAGTTCATGCCGCCCGGATCGCGCCAGATACCGCGCACCAGCCAGTCGAGGAAAAGCTGCGAGATATAGACGAGCATGAGGCTGGTCAGGATCTCGTTGGTGTTCATGCGGCTCTTGAGAAAAGCGGGGATGGCGGCGTAAGCCATGCCGCCGATCGTGCCCATGATCAGCATCAGCGGCAGCACGGTCCAGTTCTGGTAATCCGGCAGCATGATCGGCAACATGGAGCCGAGAATAGCGCCGACAGTGTACTGCCCTTCCGCACCAATGTTCCAGTTGTTGGATCGGTAGGCGATGGACAAGCCCACACCCATGAGGATGAGCGGCCCGGCCTTGAGCGCGATCTGGTCGAGAGACCAGGGGTCCAGAAGCGGGTCGATGAAGAAGACGCGCAGCGCCTCGACCGGGTCCTTGCCGAGGAAATAGAACATGACCGCGCCGGCGAGACCGGTCAGCACCAGCGCCAGGACCGGCGAGGCGATGGAATAGAACCGGCTGTCGCGCGGGCGTTTTTCGAGTTCAATGCGCATGGGTGGCCTCCGCACTTACGGATTTCGGCTCATGCATGCCGCCCATCAGGAGGCCGATCTTTTCCATTGATAGTTCCGATGCGGGATAGGGCGCGGAAAGCTTCCCTTCCGAAATCACGGCGATTTCCGTCGCCACCTCGAAGATCTCGTCGAGATCCTGGCTGATGACCAGCACGGCCGAACCGCCGCGGGCGAGGTCGATCAGCGCCTGGCGGATGCGGCTCGCGGCTCCGGCATCGACGCCCCAGGTCGGCTGGTTGACGATCAGCACCGCCGGCTGCCGGTCGAGCTCGCGCCCGACGATGAATTTCTGCAGGTTGCCACCGGATAGCGAGCCCGCGGGCGGGTCTTCCCCGCTCTTTCGCACGTCCATCGCATCCGAAATGCGCTTCGCCGCCGCCTTCACCGCGGCCGACTTGATCAGCTTCAGCGGACCGGAGATGAAGGCCTTGCGGTCCGACTTGTGGCGCGCGAGCACGAGATTGTCGGAGAGCGAGAGGCCCGTCACCGCGGCGTGACCGTGGCGCTCTTCCGGCACGACGCCCGCGACCATCAGGCGGCGGGCGGAGATGCCGAGACGGCCCACCGGGTTCTGGCGGATGCGCACGGCGTCATTGTCCTGAACGGGATATTCGCCTGACAGCGCATCGAAGAGTTCGCCCTGCCCGTTCCCGGCGACACCGGCAATGGCAAGGATCTCGCCGGCCCGTACGCGGAGATTGATGTCCTTCAGCGACACGGCAAAGGGTGTCCGCGCGGCAACGCTCAAGTGCACGGCCTCCAGCTGCACGGCGCCCGTCGGGACATCGGAAATGCGCTTTACCGAATGCACTTCGCCTCCCACCATCATGCGGGCGAGCGAGGCCGGCGTCTCCTGGCGCGGATCGCAGGCGCCGGTGACCTTGCCATGGCGGAGCACGGTGGCGCGGTCGCAGATGCGCTGCACCTCTTCGAGGCGGTGCGAAATATAGAGGACGGAGCGGCCTTCTGCCTTCAGCTTGTTCAGCGTCTCGAACAGACGGTCTGCCTCCTGCGGGGTCAGCACCGAAGTCGGTTCGTCGAGGATGATCAGGCTCGGATTCTGCAGGAGCGCGCGCACGATCTCGATGCGCTGGCGCTCCCCGACGGAGAGATCCGCCACATGCGAATGCGGATCGAGCGGCAGGCCGTAGTTGCGGGAAAGGGTGGCGGCTTCATCGGCAATCTTCGCGAGCGAGATGCCGGGATCGAGAGAGAGCGCGATGTTTTCCGCAACGGTCAGCGCTTCGAACAGGGAAAAGTGCTGGAACACCATGCCGATGCCAGTCCTGCGCGCCTCGCCGGGCGAGGAGATGCGGACCGGCTGCCCCTTCCAGAAGATCTGGCCGGAGCTCGGCGCCAATACGCCGAACAGCATCTTCACCAGTGTGGATTTGCCGGCGCCGTTCTCGCCGAGAAGCGCGTGGATCTCACCGGGCCTGATTTCCAGGTCGATTGCATTGCAGGCAGCGAACGGACCGAAAAGCTTGGTCAGCTTGCTGACGGCCAGCAGGGCGCCTTTCTCAGACGTTTCCAATGCCGACACCTATCCCCCTTGTTTGCCATGGACCATCCCCTTTGATGTTATTTATATTTTAGGGGATGAGCAATGTCGTTCCGCTTGTTTTTCTTGCTTCGAGATCCGCGTGAGCCCGACCCGCTTCCGCAAGCGGATAGGTCTGGTTGATATTGATACGCACTTTGTCCGATTGGACAATATCAAATAGAGCCTTTGCACAGGCGCCAAGCTCTTGCGGCGTCGCAATATAGGCATAGAGCGAGGGCCGGGTGACGAACAAGGACCCTTTCTGGTTCAGGATCGCGAGATCGACCGGCGGCAGCGGACCGGAGGACTGGCCGAAGGTGACCCAGAGGCCGCGGCGCTTCAGGCAGTCGAGCGAGCCGGGATAGGTGTCCTTGCCGACGGAATCGTAGACCACGTCCACGCCCTTGCCTTCCGTGATCTCGCGCACGCGCTCCACGAAGTTCTCGGATTTGTAATTGATGACATGGGTGTAGCCGTGGGCCCGGGCGAGCTCCGCCTTTTCTTCCGACCCCACGGTCCCGATGATGAGCGAGGCACCCAGCGCCTTCGCCCACTGCCCAGCGATGAGGCCGACGCCGCCCGCCGCCGCGTGGAAGAGAAGCGTGGTGCCGGGGCCGACTTCGTATGTCCGGTTCAGCAGATATTCCGCCGTCATCCCCTTCAACATCATCGCCGCAGCGGTTTCGAGCGGCACACCTTCAGGAACCTTGACGAGCTGGCCGGTCTCGACGTTGCGCTCCCGCGCATAGGCCCCCGCTGCACCTGCATAGGCCACCCGGTCGCCGACGGCAAAGTCCGTCACGCCGGGGCCTACCGCCGTCACCGTACCCGCACCCTCGCGGCCACCGATGAAGGGCAGGCCGTTCGGGGCCTTGTAGAGGCCCGTTCGGAAATAGACGTCGATGAAGTTGAGGCCGATCGCCGCCTGGCTGATCTGCACCTCGCCGGGGCCGGGATCGGGCAGATCCACCGTCTCGTATTTCAGCACTTCGGGGCCGCCGAGTTCGTGGATGACGATCGCTTCGGTCTCCTTCATGGATCAGATCTCCTTGCGGCCGAGTTTCGGGAAGAACTGCAGCACTGCGCCGATGAAATAGAGGTAGATGCCGCTGGCGACGAAGCCGACCAGCAGCCAGTTCGGAACGTCGAAATGCAGCCCCACATGCCCCTTGCCCTGCAGGTAAAGGGCATAACCGCCGAATGCGCACCAGAGCAGGCACATGCCGAGGTTCAACGGACGCAGGCGCTTGACGCGGACGGGATGCAGGAAATGCACGGGGAAGAACGTCAGAATGACGGAGCCGAACACCAGGAGCGAGGTTACCACCGGCCCGGCACCGGTCACGAATATGGTGAGGATGATCATGTTCCAGACGACGGGGAAACCGGAGAAGAAGTATTCGTCCGTTTTCATGCCCATGTCGGCATAGTAGATGGCGCTCGACACCACGATCAGGCCCGCCGCGATAAACGACCAGGGAGCACCCAGAATACCGCTCTCATAGAGCGCGAAGGCTGGCACCAGTACATAGGTGACGTAGTCGATGATGTTGTCCAGCGTATCGCCTGACCAGTTCGGCAGCACCTCCTTGACCTTGACCTTGCGTGCGATCGGCCCGTCGATGCCGTCGACGACGAGGGCGAGGCCCAGCCACCAGAACATGTCAACGAAGCGGTGCTCGGCCGCTGCAATGACGCTCAGCAGCGCCAGAAATGAGCCTGATGCGGTGAGGATGTGGACGGAAAAGGCGCGGATTTCCGCATAGGGAACCTGCTTGTAATTGAAGATCTTCTTGAAGATGTTCATGCCTCTCGTCCGCCCTTTCGTCTGGCAGATGCCTGTCTTGTCAGGCCCTTACCCGTTTGGATGCCATGCAAGCCCGGCGGCGTCCAGCGGAAATACCTTTTCCCCAGGCTGATTGCCGGTCTGCGTCCAATCATCCCATGGATTTATGGCGGCCGCAGGAATAGATAAGGCATGCATTGAGACCGGAATGGATCGCTCACCATGGATCATTTTGAAATCGCCGTCGTCGGCGGTGGCCTGGCCGGTCAGATCGCGGCCCTCTCCTTCGCCCGCGCAGGCCGCAAGGTGGTGGCGCTGACGCCGGAAGCGCCGGCAACCGACCGCCGCACCACGGCCCTGATGGACCAGTCGATCCGCTTCATGGAGCGCCTCGGCGTCTGGGGTGAGATGGCGGAAAAGTCCGCGGCTCTCTCGACCATGCAGATTCTCGACGGCACCGGCCGGCTGCTGCGCGCCCCGCCGGTCGCCTTCCGGTCCTCCGAGGTGGGACTGACGGCCTTTGGCTACAACTTCCCCAACGCCGCCCTTCTGCCGGTCCTGTCTGAAGCGCTCGACCGCGAACCGAATGTGACCCGCATCGCGGAATCAGCCGAAACCATCTCGATCCTGCCCGACCGGGTGGAGCTTCGCCTCGCCTCCGGTACGCTCGTCAGCGCCGATTTCGTCGTCGGTGCCGATGGCCGCCGTTCGAAGGTGCGGGAAAGTGCGGGCATCGAGGTGCGCACCTGGTCCTATCCGCAGAGCGCGCTGGTGCTGAATTTCTCGCATGCCCTGCCCCACCGGAACGTCTCGACCGAATTCCACACCGAATCCGGTCCGTTCACGCAGGTGCCCTTGCCTGGCAACCGCTCCAGCCTCGTCTGGGTGATGAAGCCGGCAGAGGCGGACGCGGCCAAAGGGCTTTCCACGGAAGAGCTGAGCCGCAAGGTCGAGGCGCGCATGCAGTCTCTGCTTGGCAAGGTGACGGTGGAAGATGGCGCGCAGGTCTGGCCACTGTCCGGCATGATGGCAAAGCAGTTCGGGAAGGGCCGCGCGGCGCTGATCGGTGAGGCCGGCCACGTCTTCCCGCCGATCGGAGCGCAGGGCCTGAACCTCAGCCTGCGCGACATCATGGCCCTGTCGGAGATCATCGCCTCGCCCGCGGGCGCACCCATTCCCGCCGATGCCGGCGATCGCTTCGACCGCCGCCGGCGGATCGATGTCGGCAGCCGCACGGCAAGTGTCGATCTCCTCAACCGGTCCCTTCTTTCGGATTTCCTGCCGGTGCAGGTGATGCGCGCCGCCGGCCTGCATCTCCTCTCGGCGCTCCCGCCGCTGCGCAGCCTGGTGATGCGGGAGGGTGTCGAGCCCGGGCGCGGCTTCCGCTCGCTTCCGTCCGTGCTACGGGAAAAGCTGAAGCGGGAAAGCGCCTGAGCGCAGCGCATAGAGCACCAGTGCCACGCTTGCGACCGACAGCACGGTCGAAATGAGTATAGTGGCCGAGGCCCGCTCCTGCCACGTGCCATATTGCTGGCCGATGACGAAGACGTTCGCCGCCGTCGGCAGCGCCGCGAGAAGCACCGCCGATTCCACCCAGACCGGCTCGAAACGGCCGATGCCTGCCAGCACGAGATAGACGACGAGCGGGTGAAGGACGAGCTTCACCGGCACGATGTAACAGATCTCCGCCGGTACCCGCTTCAGCGGACGGAGCGCGAGCGTCACGCCCATCGCGAAAAGCGCACACGGGGCAGCCGCCGCGGCGAGAACGTCGATCAACTGCTGCACCGGCGCCGGCACGGGCACGTGCAGCGCGACCGCGACAAATCCCGCCATGCAGGACAGAATGAAGGGATGCAGCATCACCTTGCGGGAGACATCTGCCGCAAGGTGAGGCAATGACCGCTTCTCGCCTCCCGCAACCGCCATCATGGCCGGCGCCACGATGAAATGCATGGCATTCTCGAAGCAGACGATGAGCGCCACCGGCACCGCCGCCCGCTCGCCAAGCGCCAGAAGCGCCAGCCCCGGCCCCATGTAGCCGATATTGCCATAGGCGCCGGCAAAGGCCTGGATGGTCGAATCGGCGACACCATTGCCGCGCATCCACCGGCCGATCCCGTAGAGCAGCAGGAACACCAGGTAGGTTGCGGCGATATCGGAGACGATGAAGTCGATCCGCGTCAGGTCCTTCAGCGGCGTCTTCGAGACGAGCTTGAAGAAGAGCGCCGGAAGTGCGGCATAGATGATGAAGGTGTTCATCCAGCCCAGCGCTTCCGCCTGCTGGCCCGTCACCCGCGCTGCCACATAGCCGATGAGGATGAGCCCGAAGAACGGGAAGAGAAGGGCGAGGATTTCGAGCATGCGGGTCCGCTATCCGATCTGCTGCAGGATCGGGAATGTCTGCTGGAACCAGATCGCCATGTCGCTGACATAGCCAAGGATGAAGGCAAGGCCCGTCAGCACGAGGAACACGCCCATGATCTTCTCGACGAGACCGAGATGGCGGCGGAACCGGGCAAGAAAGCGCATGAAGGCGCCGGAAAAGCCGGCGGCGACCCAGAACGGCACGGCAAGTCCGAGCGAATAGATCGCCAGCAGAAGCGCCCCCTCGCCCACCGTCTCCCTCGCTGCGGCAACACCGAGGATCGCGCCGAGCACGGGCCCGATGCAGGGTGTCCACCCGAAGGCGAAGGCAAGGCCCATGACATAGGCGCCCGTGAGCGTCGCCGGCTTGGCAGAGCTCTGGAAGCGCGCCTCGCGGGACAGGAGGCCGATGCGGAAGACGCCGAGGAAGTTCAACCCCATGACGATGATGATGAGACCGCCGATCTTGGCGAGCACGTCGATGTGCTGGCGGAGCAGCCCGCCGATGGTGGAGGCCCCGGCGCCAAGCGCCACGAACACGGTCGCAAAGCCCAGCGTGAAAAGCACGGCCGGCCCGAGCACCGCCCATTTGCCCGCCCCTTCCCGCCGTCCGTCCATGCCGGAGCGAAAATCCTCGACCGACACGCCCGCCATGTAGCAGAGGTAGGGCGGCACGCGCGGAAGCGCGCAGGGCGAGAGGAAGGAGAGCGCGCCCGCCAGCAGGGCGCTGAAGAAGGAGATATCGGCAATCATCTGGCGGCTGGCTCCGGTCGAAACGGCTTCTGCCGCTTCCTAGCCGCTGCGGCTGGCACTTGCCAATCACCTTTGCGTGCCCCGAACCGGGAAAATTGTCGCGGAAAACGAAAAAACTGGGCGTCCACGGGTTGACCCGAAAAAGCCTCCTGAATATGGTCCGCGCACTTCCGGAAGAGGCCGCACAAGGCCCGCTTCATCATGGGAGCGCGTAGCTCAGTCGGTAGAGCAACTGACTTTTAATCAGTAGGTCCAGGGTTCGAATCCCTGCGCGCTCACCATAAAATCATCAACAAAATCAACGACTTAGCATGTTTCCAGCCTCCTGACCCCAAGGGCTTTTCGCAGTTTAGGGTCAGTATGGGGTCAGACGTCCATTTTTCTGGGTTTGTCCACAAAATTACTGACCCCAAGAATCACCCTCCCCCGGGGTCAGCTAGAAAATGAAGACTCCAGCATTACCTGAAGCCGATATCGCGCGTAGTTCGAAATTCCCGCCAGCGTGTCTCGGTGATAGTCGGTCGCAAGTTCCGAGAGCTGCACGTCAATATGCAGCTCGCCGTCGCAATCAAACTCAAGACGACGAACCTCCCATCTGCTCGTCGGAATGTGTGTCGCTAGCATTCTGAGAAATGTCTCCGCGATCTCAAAGAACTGGTCCGGGACGACCAGCACACAGTCGTCCCGCAGTGCGTAATGACGGCGCAGAAAGCACTCATACGTTCTCTTCATGCCGACCACCATTCAGCACGCAAACGAGAGCTTGAGCTGACTGTCAGCGTGCTGAGCGAGCACATTTCGAATGTCCGCCTCAGAGAGCCGGCGGCGTTCAATGAGAAGTTCAGCAAGGGCATGCAACGCGGGCATGTTCTCCGACAAGCATGCCTTCGCTCGCGCCATTCCCTCATTGAGCAGTCGGTCCACCTGGCGTGCGACAGACGGATCATAAAGCATGCGGCTAGTTGCTTTTTCAGCATCCATGCCGACCGAGGCGAGGCTGTCGCCCATGCCGCATCCAGCAACAATGAGCGCCGCAATGTCTGTCGCTTGCTCCAAGTCGCTGAAGCACCCATCTCGATGCGCCCCGAAAACGAGCTGTTCTGCTGCTGCACCGCCAAACGCGACCGCGATTCGACCCATCAGATATTCGCGGTCTCGGAATGCAAACCGAGGGTCATCAAAATGAAGGCAACCGCCGCTCATTCCCTTGCGTTCCGCAGGAGCGTGAGTTTCAAGCGTGAGAGAGATGATTTCCAGTTCCGTAAGCAATGCACAGACGACAGCGTGCCCCGCCTCGTGCAGAGCCGTCTCCCGAAGCTTTTCCAGCGGGATTTCAACCAGTCCGGGGAGAACACGATCGACGTGCTTCACGGTTACCTTCGTGCGCTCTCGGCGAGCCAATCGGCGGGCGTCACGCGCAACCCGCTCGAGGTCAGCTCCGGACATGCCCTCCGTTTTACGCGTCGTCAGCCCGAGGTGAAGGATCGGGACTTCCCGCTTCAGATGCAAGTGCAAAATCTGGATGCGAACTTCTCTGTCGGGGAGTGGAATCTCGATGTGGCGATCCAGGCGGCCACTGCGCTTGATCGCAGGGTCCAAGACGCTCGGATTGTTGCAGGCCCCGATGACGATGACGCCTTCACGGCCAGCAGCCCCGTCGAGTTCCAGGAGAAGCCCGTTCACCACGTTCCTCATGTAGTCCTCGTTATGGCCGCTCTTTTCGCGGTCAACGAAGCCATCAACCTCGTCAATGAGAAGTACGCACGGCGCGGCGTCACGTGCTTGTTTGAAGCAGTCTTTCATAGCCTTCAGCATGTCGCCTTGGTGCCCGTGGCTCTGCCACATGGCATAGGAGCCGTGGAAGAAGGGAACATCGCACTCACGCGCAAGCGCCGCGGCGAAGGTCGTTTTCCCGCACCCTGGAGGTCCGCTGAGGAGCAAGCCGGAGTCGACGTCTTCCCACGCGATCTTCCCCTCTCTAAAATCCCGGAGGTCTTGCGCAAGCTCGAGACCCCACTCCAGCGCCTCCCCATAGCCGTGCAGTTCGGACAGTCGCGGCCCCTCTTCAGCGATGCGCTTCTGCTCATGCGCTTTCTGCTCTGCATGGTCCTTGGCCGCGAGGAACCGCTCGATTGCAGCACCTACGTTCATGCCCTTCCGAACGAGCAGAGCACGCTCGTCGTCGCTCAAGGTACAAAGAACGTCAATCTGCGCGTCAGTCAGCGTCTGACCGGTGTATCGGCGCACACAGTGAGCCATCACGCTCGCGTGGATGGCTAGCGGCTGCACATACGTCAGGGCTGCTGAGAGCGGGTTAGCCGCAAAGACTTCAGCGGCCTCCGGGAAGACGACATAGCACCAAGGCCGGCGAACAGGGACACCAAAGCCGCTCAGCTTTCCCTTAGTTACACCGACGGTCTCGGTGTAATTGTCCGTTCGCCGTACTTCAGTGGTCGAAGTGGGGTCGTAGCCGTTGAGCAGATCGTTGACTGCCAGTTCCCAATCAGACCTGTCCAGCGATGCGGGAGCTTCAGGAAGAATGACCGCGCCGACCGCGTTCTTAGAACGCTTGAACGGGCGCAATGCGCGTGCGGCGACGGCGCGTGCGAGCATGTACGAGAAATCTTTCCGGCTCATGAGAAACCTCCTGAGAGCAAACAACACCACGCGCTGACCGGGAGTCGGTCAGGCTATAGGGCGCTGGGCTTTCAGGTTCTGAGTCATGAGATATCCTCGTTTCGTGTTTTCCATTTAACCGCGTATTCTGTATGTGTCTACGCGGATGCCGCGTAGAGATGCCGCTCCGGTTAACGAAGTGCGATCGTTCAGAACGCAATCTCGTCGTCATCCACTTCCAAGGCGTATGCCGGCGGACCAAACTGAGACGGAAGGTCTTCAGGAGGCTCGACGAAACCCATGTCAGCAGCCGTCAGCATATCGTATTCAGGAACCTCTTCAGGCTCAGAGAAACACTGGACGAAAGTTTCCAATACGCACGGTTTCGGCACGTATTTGAGCGGTCTGGTATTCGGCTTCTGCTCCGCGACGTGGACACGGCTCATGTCTGGGTGAAAAGGACTGAAGTCGTGGTGAGCAATAAAAGCTTCAAAGAGTGGCAGGACGCCCTCAGAGCGAATGAGACCCTTGAATTCATATGACGTCATTCCGACGATATGGCTGGCCATTCTCAGCGCCATGCGCCATTGATCAAGAATTTCCACCGGGGGCACTTCAATGAGACGTGCAGCGCGTAGGATGTTCCCAGTGCTCGGAAGCTCTTCATTAGACAGAGGATAAAGCTTGGCCATCGGGGTTTCCGTGCTTTCCAGCTCCTCGATAACGGCTTTTGAAACGCGCAGAGGATCGATATCGATTAGCTTACGAATCGAGCTGGAAGGCGTGAAAACATGCTTAAGCGTGACATCGTCCTCGTTCGGGTATTCGACCTCAACTGAGAAGCGCTTGCGCGGACCGTCCAGGCTTTCGAGGTCGCGGATTATCGTGTCCACCGTGGCTTTCAAGACATTAGGCTTTGTCGCTGGGTCCATCGACAGCGCCTCAACAAAGCCCTTGCGATCCAGTGACAGAGGCTTGCGCTTGCATTCCAGCTGACCCGCAATGTAGCTCAACTTGACGAAGGTGAGCGCCGTGAATTTGCTCTTGAATCTGGGAAACGCGTTGATGTCTACAAGGCCGTAGCCCTTGGAATTATCTACAGCAATACGGACTTCCATAGGGAACGAGAAGGCTACCGTATCCTTGCGGCGCAGGCCGAGGATTTCCTCGTCAGAGGTATGAATGCTGACCAGCGGAAGCTCAACGCGCCCACGAGATGCACCGTGGTTAAAGTGATATGACGCAATGCTACGCTCGTCCTTCAGGCGCAGGAGAATTTCACGGACACGCTGGATCGATGGAAAACCGAGGTAGTCAGCAATAGCACCGATTGAAATCTCATGCTCGTACTCGTCAAAACCATGGACGCGAGCATGTGCGAAGAGCCTGAAGAACACAGCCATATCTGATGCCGAAAGGTGCCGATTGCTGATGCGAAGGGTATTCGCGATGACTGCAGGAATTTCGATGAAAGGCGATGTCGTGTCGTTTGAGAAAACTGCTTCAGCATCAAAGTCCTTTGCTTTGAAGCCAGCACGACTGTAACCGAGAATACAGCGGTCTCCGCGTAGCTTGCGGCAATACGTGCGGACAATTCCGTCACTGCATGAGAGCTTGGCGACCGTCCCCAGCTTACCGCGCATTGGGTAGTATTTCTTAACTGGTTCCTTGTCTTCTAGAATGAATGACATTTCTTATATCCTTTTATGAATACAAGTATGTGCATCGGCGGAGAAACTGGCAATATATTTAACGCTGTTTTCCGCGAATAAATAAAAAACATCAGTCCACGCAAGGCTTTCAGAGGAGCAGCGCACTGGGGTAATATCTAAGACTAGAAAACTATATTTTAAAATCCGATTCCAATATATTTGAGTGACGACCTGTTTAACTTGGTTTCCCGACAAATAACTCGAGAACCCTTATGCCGTAAGGCTTTCAGGAAAACCATTCACTGGGGTATTATAGAATCCTATTGGCGTCAGCCGCTCCGCTACCAGATAGCTCATTGCAAGCGTGCTGTGTCCAGAGACTTCGTCTATCGGTTTCGCTGGCTCCGCATATAGAAAAAGGCGGGTCGCTTCGCTCGGCAGGGTTTTTGTCGAGTCCCAAACAGGAGCCAAGAGCCGGAGGAAAGGCCGAGACAAGGGCTGACAAGCCGAACAGGGTCCGAGTGCCGTAGGCTACGCTAATAGCCTTCAAAATCACTCCGTGTCCTTTGCTTTCTGTTCTCTCGGTTTCAATGCCTTTGGCACACAGTCATCATTTATTTTGACGCGTAGAAATCGATTCCAATTTTGACGCGTCAAAATATCTAAGACGTTTTCCAGTAATTTAATTTGATGCGTCAAAAACATTCTACATTTTGATGCGTCAAAATATATTGCAATTTGTAAAGCCGACAGTCATTCTTGTTTCAGACGCGGAAAGCGCACGGAAAAAGGATTTGAGAAATGACTACTGTAGCTGAATTAATGGCACAGCTCATAGACGGTGAAGTTGATGCTCCCAAGGTCAGAAAGCATGTGCAGCGCAAAGAAGGGGTAAAACGGGGCACCGTAAGGCTCTCGGAAATGTCTGACGACGAGCGGAGAGCTTACAATTCCAAGAAACAACAGGAGCGCCGTGATCGTTTGCAAGCTGAGAAAGACAGCGGTGGAATACCGCTAGATACAAAGTCCATTCGCGAAGCTCTCGCAGACACGGCGATAATGCTGCTCGCTACTGGCGCACCAGTTGCCGAGAATGTGTAAGCTTTCTTGAGACGAATGTTCGCTGACAAGTCGGCCGCCGTTGCAAA
>CAMFHT010000081.1 GCA_945952245.1 uncultured Rhizobium sp.
CAGGAACTTGATCGACGGCGTGATGCTGCCGATGGCGGTGAGGTTTCCCTTCTGGTCGATCCCGAACTTGGTGAAGCGGCCGGGGCTGAGATAGGGGAAGACGAACTTGAAGTCGGACTTGTCCGGGAAGCTCAGCGTTCTCGCCGGCAGAGATTCCGAGGGTCCGCCACCGTCCTGCCCTGCACCCGCTGCCTCCGCGGGTGCTGCGGCTTCCACCGCGTTCAGCGTGATCTTTGCGCCCGGCGCAGGCACGATCGCCGTAAGGCGCGCCGGGTTGATGCTGGCCTCGATGGTCTCGTTCTTGGCAGGCTTTGCACCGGCCCGGTTGTAGGTCTGGAGCGTCAGCGTCGGGATGAGTGCGCGGGCAAGGTCGTTGCTGCCATTGTTGGCAATCTCGGTCTTGCCATTGCCGATGTGGATTGTGGTGCTGGAGCCGCCGGAGATCAGCCTGGTCTTGGTGCCCGTCATCGCCGCATCGGACATCGAGCCTTTCAGCGCCGTTCCGCCCTTGAGCAGTTCCTCGATCCGGGCGATGCCATCCTGTGCGCCGCCGCCCGGATAGACGATCGTGTCGAAACGGAGCCGGATCGCCTGTATCTTCGTATCCGCAAGTGCCGTCAGGATCTGGTTCGCCGTCTCCACGATCTTGTTGTTCAGCGACGAACCGGCGGACTGGTTTTCCGCCGCATTCAGCAATTGCATGTTGTCGGCGATCGACTGGCCCTGCACCTGCTTCTCGACGATGTGATCGACATTGGCATCGGTTTCGTATTTGCCGGTGCCGGTGAGGCGCCCCTCGCCGAAGACCTTGGCGATCTTGTCGATATGATCGCCGGCCGCTTCCTTCTTGCCATCTTCGGTCTTGCGATAGGTCTTGAGCTTGGCGGAAAGCTGCTGCAGCGAACTGAAGCCGTATTTGCTGAGCCAGACGCCGGTGTAGAACTTCGTGTCCGAATCCGTTTCCTTCACCAGCTTACCGGTCTTCAGCGCGACGACTGGAGCGGCATAAACCAGGCTCTTCTCGCTGCCGCGCTTGGAAAGCACCGCATTCGTGCTAGTCGCCGGGCCCTTTGGTTTGTCGGACTGGAAGGTGGAAAGCGTCACCGAGACCTGCTTGCCGGCCTTGCTGTTCTGCTGCTCGCTGATGGAGGTGACGTTCGGGATCGAGGAAAGCTTGGCGAGCAGCGCCGAGTTCTCCCCCTCCGTGGCGGGATCGGTGGGGCCGGCCCCGGCATCGGTGGTCACGCCCTCCGCGGTACGCGAGAGACGTGGCATGGAGAGCACCGTCAGCGGCACCGCCGCCCGCCCCGACAGCGCCGCTCCGGCAGCACGGTCGGCCTCAGCCTCGAGAGCCGGATCGTCGCCGGCCTGGAGCCCGTCCAGCCCCCGCCGCTGCAGGCCCGCCTGCTGCACCGTGTGGGCAAGCTCATGCGCCAGGAGATGCTGGCCGGCAGAGGTCTCCGGCTGGTAGCGCCCCGCCCCGAAGACGATGTGATCACCGACCGTATAGGCCTGAGCGTTCGCGGCTCGCGCGGAATCATGAGCCCGCGCATCGTCGTGGATGCGAACCGCCGAGAAATCTCGACCGAAGCGCTGCTCCATGCTGCCGCGAACATTGGGAGAAAGTGCGGATCCACCGGAGGAAACGGTGTCGGCAACGTGGCGCCCGAGATCCGGCGTGCCGCTGCCCTGCCGCTGCATGAAGACCTGTGATCCGGCATAACCGGCCGGCAGGTCGCTCTTCGTCTTCTGGGCGGGGCGATCGGCCATCGCCTGGGCGCGGACGGTGCTCATGGCTCGATCGCCTTCAGGAGGGCACGGGCGATGGAACCGCCGGCGGTCTCGATCCGGCGGGGTGCGGCAAGCGGCGCAGCGCCTGTCCGCTCGACGGTCCTGCTGCCGCTCTGTTCGCCCGCGAGCCTGGCAATCTCCGGACCGAGCCTCGACAGCTCGCGCTCCACCGCATCGATCAACCGCCGCGCATCCCGGCTTGGCATGCCGCGGATGCGGACCTCGTCAATGACGATGCGGATGCGGGGAGGTTCCGTCATCACGCGAACCCTCCGACCTCGAGCTCGGAGAGCGGGCGCTCGAGCTTGCGGTATTCGGTGCGGAGGGCGCGAGCGACGTGGCGGCGTTCGATGTCCGAGCCTTCCTCCGCGGCCAAGAATGCGGCGTTGAGCGCAATGTTGCGGATCGCGCCGCCGGTGAGGTTGAACCGTGCAAGCGCCTGGCGGTCGAGCGCGCCGACGGGTGCCGACGGCGGAAAGGCGCGCGTCCAGAGTTCCACCCGCTCCCCGAAATCGGGCGGCGAGAAATGCAGGGCGAAGCGGAAGCGCCGCATGAAGGCGCTGTCGATCGCCTGCTTCATGTTCGTGGTGAGAATGGCGAGCCCGCGGAAGGCTTCGAGCCGCTGCAGGAAATAGCCGATCTCGGCATTGGCGTGCCGGTCATGGGCATCCGTCACCGCGCCCCGCTGGCCGAGCAGGCCCTCCGCCTCGTCGATCAGCAGCACCGCCCCGCCACGGTCGAGATCGTCGAACAGCTGGGCCGCAAGCTTCGGGGTCTCGCCCACCCATTTCGATTGCAGCTGGCTGAAATCGGCAATCACCAGCGGCAGTGAAAGCGCGTGCGCGATCACCTCGGCCGCTAGCGTCTTGCCGGTACCGCTCGGGCCTGAAAAAAGGGCGATCGTGCCGCGACCGCGCGCACCATGGCGGTCGAACTTCCAGGCGTTGAAAACGGTGCCGGCATGCCGGATCTGGCGGACGATCGCCTTCAGTTCCTCGTGCAACTCCTGCGTTACCACGAGATCGTCGAAGGTCGCGCGCGGCTCGATGATTCGTGCGAGATTGCCGGGTTCAGGCCAGGCGGCGCGGGCAGCCGCGTTCCAGAACAGCAAGGCAGCATCCTTGGCGGAGGCGGCTCCACGGACCGGATCGCGCACGGCCCGCGCCGTCTGGACGATGGCTGCGGCATCGAGCTCGAAATGGGACGCCGCCAGTTCCAGCGAACCGTTGAGCCTCCTCGAAGCATCCTCTCCAAGCTCGCTCCGCCAGAGGCTGATTGGATCTTCCGTCCTGAACTGCGCGGCCTCCAGCCGGTGGACTGCACGCCGCAGGCCCGCAGGTGAACCTTCGCCGACGAGGACCACATGGCCGGCCAAGTCGTTCACGAAGCCCGAGAGCGCCTCCTGCTGCAGGAGATCTCCTGGAACCTCAGCCACAAGAACGCTCGGCCGCATGCTGCTGTCGCGCTCGTAACGTCGCTGCAGATTGACGACCTCTTCCACCCGCGCCGCAAGCCGCGCCGTCTCGATCCGGTATGGCCGCAGCATGAGGCCGTGCAGCAGGGCGGCTACGGAATCCACGCCAATGCGTGACGGCACGAGAATGACGGGCGACAACCCCTCCTTTGTTTCGAGGCGCAGCGCCTCAGCAATGAACTCCGCTTCTTCAGGCGCCGGCAGACGCTCCGGATATTGAATCGTCCCAAGGATGGCATCCAGCGCCGGGTCGAGACCATAGATTCCGGAAAGTGCGTCGGTCACCGGCTCCGCAAGCCTGAACCGCATTTCGAGACGCGGCGCTGGCCCTTCGGGCTCCAGAATGTGCCAGCGACGGAGGTTCGCGGCGGATGCCGTCGCGGGCCAGACCGGCTCCTCGAACAGGGTGTTCAGCAGCCAGACCGGCAGGCCCGCCTGACCGTGAGCGCCGGTCAATGCCGTGACGGCGTGGTAGACGTCCGGATCGGTCTCATAGGCATGGGCGAGCATGACAAGGGCGCATTCGTCATCGTCGAGGTCGAAGGCGACCTGCAGGCGGCAAAGCGCTGCGGACATGGGCCGCGCCATGGCCTTGATCAGGATCTCTCTCGGATCGGGCGCGGTCATAGCGTGATCCTCGGGCCGAGTGCGTCACCGGCCATCGGCTCCGGCTGGCTCGCAACGCCGTTGACCGTAACCCCGACGATGTAGGTGCCCGTCAGGAGGCCGGCGAAGTTCACGTCGATTTCGGTAAATGTATCATCCGGATGCTGGGCGGCGTCCGGCGCGGTCCAGGTGAACTCCTGCCCGCTGCCATCGGCGAGAGAGGCGAGCCGGACCGAGACGGTGTCGCTGCGTTTCACGACCGGCCCCAGCTTCAGCTTTAGCGTTCCCGAGAAGTGCGCCGGGTTCTGGCCATCGGACGTTACCCCGCCGGCTGTCACGCTGACGATCCGTGGCAGAAGCGTGATAGACGTTGCCGCTGCCGCGAGCCGGAGCGTGCGGCCATCGGCGCTGACGATGCGAGCAATTTCCAGATAATGGGGACCTACCATGAGATCGGCCGGCAGGAAGAGGACGAGGCGCTGCGGACCGGACTTGCCACCATCCACCACGAGCGGCGCACCGTCCAGCGTCACCGCGAGGTCGGGCATGGCAAGGCCGCTGCCGGCAACGTCCAGCTGCACACCTGCCGTAATCGGTACCCGGCCATCGTTCTTCAGACCGGAGGCGCTCTCGATCGAGACCAGCGAAAGCGGCACGATCCCGATGCCGGGGGCGGAGGTGATCGGCAGAGGCTCCGTTGCGGACTTCTGGTCCTCGAGGAAGACAGTCGTCACCAGATAGCCCGTGGAAGGCCGGTAGGGAGCCTGCGCGGCATTCCAGATCTTGGTGACTGCATCGATGTCGAGCGTCTGCGGCGTCACCGTCAGGCTCTCGAACTGTTCTGCAAGGCCTGCCTTGGCGAGGATCTTCTTCAGCGGACTGGCATCGCCGGCGAGTGCGGCAAGCGCCTTCTTGACCAGCGCCACGGGCACGATCGCCGTCTGGTGGAGCGCATGCATCGCGGTGCCGAAGCCGATCTCGCGGTCGATATCGGTGCCATGCGCGCTCAGGAGATAATGCAGGTCGAGGACGAGCGGTGCATTGTTGAGGCGGCGGCCCTGTCTGTCGCGCTCCGGCGAATGCATGTTCCGCCAGGCCGGGTTGGGTGCCACGTGATGAAGGAAGATGTTGACGGCGGGAGGCTCCGAAACACCCTGCCCGCCCGCTGCCGCCGGCAGCGGCTTCGGCGGCGGCCCTACCGTGACGGCAGGGGGCCCGAAATTCATGGCCTGCCCTGCCCGCACCATCGCGTCCTCGACGATGTATCGAAGCACTTCGCTGGTGGCGGCGATGGCAAGCGCTGCGGTCATGATGCGCCTCCGGATCGTCTCGCCAGATAATCGGCCAGCGGCATCGGGCTTTCTCTCTGCTCCCGAGCCGTCGTCGGCTGACGGCGATCGGGCGCCGTCTCCTGCGTCAGGCGAATGTCGAGGACACCGATGGAAATGGTGATCTCCGGCGCCTGCGGAGCCGTTTCGAGGCCGGTGAGATCGCGGCGGGACTGAATCGGTTCGGGCCCCGGCAGGCCGGCGATCATGCGAAGTGGCTGGACGGCAGGATCGTCGCCCTCCCGCCGTTCTGTCGCGTGCCTCGGAGACACGGACTGTTCGGGCAGGCCCGGACCGGGAACCGGGTCGGTAGCGGACGAGGAGCCAGATATCAGCGGCATGCGGGTGGGCTGGGCATCGTCCCATTGCGGCGGCAGGACGGGGGCACGCTGCACAGGTACGATCTTTTCCGTGGCTTGAGCCTGATCGGCAAGCCGAGGCGGCGTCGCGGGCGCGGTGTCATGATGGACGATGCGCTCGACCCGCTCGGTCTCGTGATGGACATGCCGGATCGTCTCCCGTCTGATCTCGGTCACGGGCTGATCCGGAGGACGCAGGAAAGGCTGGCTGTCGGCACGCATATTACTGCCATCCTTCTCGACAAGAGGCTGAGCCGGTTCGATCGTGAAGCTCGGTTGATCGATCAGCGGCTCTTCAATCATCTCAGCCATGGAAGCCATGTCCGGCTCGAACCGTGAACGCATCCGCGGCTGGATCTCCGGTTCAACACCACGGGCCTGGGCGATGAGGGTCTCGAGATAGCGGCTCATGCGGTGACCCTCTCGACGTAGCGCCGCCGCCGCTGATCGGGAAGCGCAAGGATCTCCGGCTCGCTCCAGCCATAGGCGCGGGCAAGCGCGTGGACCTCGTCTTCCAGCCGGCGCGCCAGTGCCGCGAATTCGCGCCAGACGAGTGCGGCAGGATCGAGCACCGGCCGCGATACCGCTCCGCAAGCCGGACAAGCCGTCTCTATGATGATGCAGCCCAGCGGATCGGCCGCATCGAGCGCCTGCGAAACCTTGTCGATCAGCATGGGGTCTGCACACGAGACGTCATCCGGCAGGTCGACCGCAAGCGATGCCATCAGTTGCAAGAGCGGCGCCCGTGTGCGGGCCGCCGCCTCGACGTCGCGTGCCGAGGGAAGCCGGAAGCGCAGGGCCCTTCCCTGATGCTCGACAGTGACGTGATCGGCGACCGGTACATCACCGAAATCCATGGTGTCGACCGTCAGCTCCATCCGCTCGCCGCAGGCGGCGCAAGCGGAAAGGCAGAAAATACGGCGACCGAGATGTGCTTCGCGGATGCGCATGAGCTGCAGGTTCCGCGTGCCCGGCGCCATATCGCGTGCCTCTCCGTCCGGATAGCAGAGATCGATCAGTGCATCCGCCCGGGCAAAGGGCGCCGCACCGACCTGCCGATCGAACAGGTCGAGAATTTCCGGTGGTCGAAGCCGGCGCATGACATCCCCCTTGGACGCAAAATCAGGACTTGGGATCAGGACTTGGGCGGTTCGTCGTATGTCGGTTCGCCGTCGATCTGCAGGTCGTAGTCCCGCTCCCAGCCCTCGTTCTCGATCTTCACCTTAGCGATCGCGATGGCGTTGGCATTGGCGTCGAGGTCCGGCAGCGGCTGGTATTCGCTGATCCAGCAGCGGAAGACGTTGTAGCGCACCACCGCCTGCCCGGCCTCGTTCAGGAGGTCGATCTGGATGTCCTTGCGGAAATCGGCGAGCGAGACTTCGCTGCCGGGATTTGCGCGCGAGTGCCAGACCTTGTTTGCCCAGCGTTCGAAGTCCTCGTCATGGGTAACCCCGCGCTCGAGCGTGATCGCGTCGTATTCGGTACGGCCGGGCGTCTTCCGGCTGGACCCGTGTTCGGACCCGTCCCGGTGCTTGACGACTTCCGTCGTCCGCTTCAGCGTCGAGACCTTCGACACCGCGGCGACGACCTTGTTGTCCCAGCGCACGAGGAACTTGAAATTCTTGTAGGGATCGAACCGCTGCGGATTGTTCTTGAACAGTGCCATGGCCTCGCCTCCCCCTTATTTCTGCGCCTGACCGGCCAGTTGCTGCAGCGTGATGAACACGAACTCCGCCGGCTTCAGTGGCGCGAAGCCGACCACCACATTGACCATGCCGAGATTGATGTCGGCCTGTGGCGTGGTTTCTGAATCGCATTTCACCAGGAAGGCATCCCTTGGATTGCGCCCCTGGAAGGCATTCTGCCGGAACATGCCTTGCATGAAGGCCGTGACGTTCATCCGGATCGCGCTCCAGGTCGGCTCGTCGTTCGGCTCGAACACCACCCATGTGAGCCCGCGGCGGAGACTTTCGAGGATGTAGAGCGCGGTGCGCCGCACGGGCACGTATTTCCACTCGCTCGCCTCCTCGTCCGCGCCGGCAAGGGTGCGTGCGCCGAAGGCAACCGAGCCATAGATCGGGAACTTACGGAAGCAGTTGAGGCCGACGGGGTTGAGGAGCCCATGATCCTCGTCGCTCATCACGATTTCAGGCGCATAAACACCAGCCATGGCAGCATCGATGCCGGCGGGCGCCTTCCAGACGCCGCGGTTCGCATCGGTGCGGGCCATCACGCCGGCCATGGACCCGGACGGCGGATAGGCCCGGAGCGAACCCGGATTGAGCGGGTCGGACATCTTGAGCCGCGGATAGTAGGCGGCCGCATGGCTCGTGCGGACATTGAAGGCCGTCGTCTTCCAGGCCTGTGCCGCGTTGACGTCCTGCACGTTCGGCGGTGTATCCACCAGCAGGAAGGCGCGGCGGTTCTCGCAGATCTGGCGGGCCGCATCATAGATGTCGCTGTAATTGGTGTAGAAGGGCGAGAGCGGGTCGTCCGCCTTGGGGCGAACGGCATCCGGCAGGCAAACCAGGTTGAAGAGGTCCGTCTGCCGCAACACGTTGATGCCGTCGATCATCGCATTGCTGGTGGGCGCTGCTGTTCCGTCACTCCCCGCCGTCGGCGAAGAGGACTTCGACAGACCGGCAGCATAGGTCTTGCCGAGCCGGTAACGGGAGACGTTGGGGACGGCCGCCGCAAGGCCGTAGACGGGGAAGAGCTTGTCGTTTGCGCCGGCGGGCTTGGCACCGCTCGCCACCGTGACGATGCCGTCAGGGGCCGGATGTTCGGTCACCTTGCCGCCGCCGGACGTCGTCTGGAAGCTCACGACCTTGGTTCTGAAGCGAAGGCTCTGGCCGAGGCTCTGCCCCGCCGGCCCCTTGAAATCCAGGAAGGAGACCTCGATCTCGATGCCCGCATTCTGGCTGCCGAGATATTGGTTGATCTTCCTTTCCAAGAGCCGCGCCAGTCCGAGATGCGTGCGCGGCATCTCCTCGTCCTTGGCGATGACGAGGACTTCGGCATCGGTGACCACATCCACCTTGGAACCGCCGTCGTCGACCTTTGTTAGGCTGAGCTTGATCGTCATGTCGGCGGCGGCCACCGCCGAGGTATTGGCAAAGAAGGTGGGGACGGACTGGATGGTCGCGGTGGTGCCCGTGGGCGCCGGCGGATCGGCATTCGCGGTGAGGTCGATGGCTACCAGTTTCGACCCGAGGTCAGGATCGTTGATCACCGCCTTGGCATAGGCGAGACTTGTCGCGGCGGTGGAGACGCCGGAATAGCTCTCCCGCACCCCCGTCGCGCCATGGGTCACGGCGACGGAGAACTGCTTGCCCGCATTGGGGGCCGTTTCGATGTCGAGAAACACGTTCTTGCCGCCGGTGCCGGAACTCAGGGCTTCGAAGACGACGGATGCGCCGCCGGCGACCCGGTCCGCCGTCATCTTCGCCTTCACCGCGCCCTGGAACGGCACGCGCACGATCAGCGCCTCGCCGCCGCCATTCTGGAAGAAGTGCATGACACCATAGGACATTTCGCTGTCCGAGGAGAGCCCGCCGTGCGAGCGCTCGAAATCCCCGAAGTTCAGGACGCGGATGGGCCGCATGTCTATTCCGGTTTTCGATGGTCCGACAAAGGCGGCAATCGCCGTCGGTACGCCAGCAATACTGCGGACGCCACTTGGAATTTCGCGAGTATAAACTCCGGGATGCGTACCACGCAGCATGATGTCCTCCACATCAACGAAAAACCGATCCGGCAAGAATGCCGCAGCTGCGCCCTGCGTTCAGAAAAAACGCCTGACCAAGCAAACATAGTGATGCATATCTGAGGTATTGAATGCCGTTTTCGCGAGCCCTGCCCGCATTAACTCATGCCATTCGCGAGTAATAAGCGCAGGAAGACCGCTAGCCGGCCTTCCAAACACAATGTGTTCAGGCATTTATTCTTGTTTTTGATTTTTCTGAACCTTAATTCAGCCGTTATAGATTGTAAAGTCTAAAATGCAACCGGCGCGCCCACTCGCTACCCTGGTTAGGGGCAATCGTTACCATGCGCTTTCCCACTTTATGGATGAGTCGCATTTCCGGACAGTTCCGAGAGATGTTTTCGGCCTTAGAGGCCGTGTCAGCGCTGGATCCGCACCGTGACCGAGCCGCACAGCTTCATGCCGGTGTCGAGAGCGCGAAGCCCTGCATCCCCCGGCGCATAATGCCCGTTCGGAAGATGGCTCATCGGCTCGAGGCAGAGAAAGTTTGGTTGCCCCTGCGGTTTGTAGACCATCAGCCAACGAAAGAGCGGATCGGCCGTCAGCGTCAGCACAGGTTTGCGAGGGGTGCGGATCATGGCGCGGCCTTGCCAGTCTTCATAGCAGTTGTTGATCCAGCAATCGGGTACGGGCCGGAACCCGGAAAAATCAAGCTCTCCGCCGAGGCTGAGGATTGCGCCGGGCAGGTGCATGTCTCTCTCGCTCCAGACGCCGCCGGCCTCGAACTGCACTTCGGTCTCCGGCGAGACCGGCAGGTATGGGTGAAAGCCGATGCCGAACGGAAGCGTTACGGGCCCCCGGTTTGCAACCGACAGCGTCAGCTTGAGACCGTCCGGAAGGAGTTCGATACGCTGTTCTGCACTGTAGGCATAGGGCGACCGGTCGTTTGCCTCGACGTCGAGCGCAAGGTCGGCGTGACCAGAGGAAACGCTGGCGACGGTCCATTCCCGTAGCCATCCATCACCGTGCAAAACCAGCGGATCCGCCGTGTTCGGCGTCAGAACGTGATTTTCGCCTCTGTAGCGAAAGCCGTTGCGTTCGATCCGCCCTCCGAAGGGCAGGAGGGGAAAGCAGGCCTCCCGTCCATGCACGCGGGTTGCGAGGCCGGGGCTCTTCGATGGCATCAGCAGCGGAATGCCGTCCACCTCCGCTTCGAGAACGGCGCCGCCTTCCTGCGAGACGGTCGCCCGGCAACCGCCGTTCCGCAGGGTGACGAGGCCGGGCATGAAGATGTTCCCTACCGGCGGCCGCGGACGGCGGCGGAGACGCGGAGATTGTCGAGCAGCACGGCGATCAGCAGGATGATGCCACGCACTACGTACTGGTAGAAGGCCTGTATGTTGAGGAGGTTCATGACGTTCTCGGCAATCCCCATGATCAGCACGCCGACGATCACGCCCGTCATGGCCGCGCGCCCGCCGGCGAGCGAAACGCCACCGAGCACGCAGGCCGAGATCACGGAAAGCTCGAGGCCCGTCGCCGCATTGGGCTGGCCGGACGTGATGCGCGAGGCGAGCAGGATGCCCGCGACGCCGCAGACGAGTCCTTGCAGCGCGAAGATCCAGATGCGCATGGTGACGACGTTGACGCCGGCCAGCCGCGAGGCCTCCGGATTGCCACCGATCGCCAGCGTGTTCTTGCCGAACACGGTGCGGTTCAGCACGAAGCCGAAGATGACGAAGAAGATGCCCATGACCCAGACCGGCGTCGGCACGCCGAGGAAGCGCGAGAGCGCGAGGTCGTAGAAGGCGGGGTCGTTGATGCCGACGGCGCGCCCGTCCGACGAGATCAGCGCGAAGCCGCGGACGATCTGCATGGTGGCAAGCGTGGTGATCAGCGCATTGATGCGGAACCAGGCGATCACGACGCCATTGATGAAGCCGACGACGGCACCGCAGGCGATCGCCGCCAGGAGCCCGAGAAGGATCGAGCCGGTGGCATTCGACGCCATGACAGCGACCATGCCGGAAAAGGCGACGATCGAGCCGACCGAGAGATCGAAGTCGCGCGAGGCGAGGCAGAACATCATCGTGCAGGCGACGATGCCGATGGTGACCACCGATTGCAGCAGGCCGAGCATGTTGCGCTCGGTCAGGAAGTTCGGAACGAAGAGCGACACGATGACGAAGGCCAGCGCGAAGATGACGACCAGTCCCTGTTCGCCGAGAAGGATTTTCTTGAGTGCTTGCATGTGCCGGTTCTCTGTAAATGGGGTGTCTCGGTGGGGCCGTCAGGCCGCGCCCTTCGTGGCATCGGGGAAGGCTGCGGCGAGAATGGTGCGCTCGTCATAGTCCGCACGCTGAAACTCCCGCGTCACACGTCCGCCGCACATCACCTGGATGCGGTCGGTAATGCCCATCACCTCGGGCAATTCGCTCGAAATGACGACGATTGCCATGCCGGTTGCGGCAAGGTCGTAGAGCAGCGCATAGATCTCCGATTTCGCGCCGACGTCGATGCCGCGGGTGGGCTCGTCGATGACCAGCACCTTGACACCCTCCTCGGCAAGCCAGCGTCCGAGGATCACCTTCTGCTGGTTGCCGCCGGAGAGGTTGACGATGTCCTGCTGGCGCGACGGGGTGCGGATCTTCAACCGAGCGATGAAACGGTCGGCAAGCTCCGCCTCCTTCTTCGGCCGGATGAGGCCGAGCGGCGAGAACAGGCGCCGGGCCGAAATCGATATGTTTTCCTCGACCGAGCGGCCCTGCACGATGCCGTCATGCTTGCGGTCCTCGGGGCAGAGCACGAGGCCGGCGCGGATCGCGGCGGGTGGACTGTCGGCGGGAACGGTCTTGCCGTCGATCGTGACCTGGCCCGCGCGGCGGACGTCTGCACCGTAAAGAAGCCGGGTCATTTCGCTTCGCCCGGCGCCGATGAGGCCGAAGAAGCCGAGGATTTCCCCTGCCCTCACTTCGAAGCTGATCGGCTGCGCCAATCGGTCGCCGGAGAGACTTTCGACCTTCAGGCGCACTTGACCCAGCTCGCGCGCCTGATAGCCCCAGACGTTGGAGATTTCGCGCCCGACCATTTCCGAAATCACCTGATCGCGGGTGATCTGGCTGATATCGGGATGATGAGCCGCGAGCTTGCCGTCGCGGAGCACGGTCATGCTGTCACAAAGCCGGAAGATCTCGTCCAGCCGGTGCGAAACGTAGAGGATGACGGTACCGCGGGCCTTCAGCCGCGCGATCAGCGAGAAGAGGATCTCGCTTTCCTTCGAGGAGAGCGAGGAGGTGGGCTCGTCGAGCGCGATCACCCGCGCGTCGAGCATCACCGCCTTGGCGATTTCCACCATCTGGCGCTCGCCGATGGACAGCGAGGCAATCTTTGCGGAGGGGCTGACGTCGATGCCGAAGTCGCGAAGCTTCTCGCCGACCTCGGAGAGAAGACGCTTGCGGTCGAGAGTGCCGGCGGTCGCCGGGAAGCGGCCCAGCCACAGGTTTTCCGCGACGGTCAGTTCGGAAACGAGCTGCAGTTCCTGGTGGATGACGATCACGCCAGCGTCGAAGGCGTCGCGGACGGAGGTATAGGCCTGAACCTTGCCGTCGATCCGGATCTCGCCCTGATCGGCCTGCTGGTCACCGGAAAGGAGCCGGATCAGCGTCGACTTGCCGGCGCCGTTCTCGCCCATCAGGCCGTGGACCGCGCCCCTCGCGACGCCGAAGCTGACGCCCGAGAGCGCCTGCACGCCGGGATATCCCTTGGAGATCCCGTTGAATTCCAGAAAATCTGCCATGGATTTCTCCCCCAATGCGCGCCGGCCCGGCCTCCTTCGAAGCCGGACCGGATATCCGTCCCGGGAGGACTTATTCGATGCCGAGGTCCTTGCGAACCTGCTCGTAATTGTCGCGCAGCGCAAGCTGGCCGGCGGTGAGCGTCAGC
>CAMFHT010000082.1 GCA_945952245.1 uncultured Rhizobium sp.
TGAAGATCTCGTAGGTGCCCTGGATCACGCCCTGGCTGCCGATATACTGCCAGGCACCGGCGGTGAGCCCGCCCCAACAGATCAGGCCCTTCTTCTGCAGGTCGTAGAAGACCTCGGCCTTCGCCCATTGCCCGACGATGTTGCAGTTCGCCATGATGACGAGCGGCGCCTTGGCATGGGTCTTCACGAGACCGACCGGCTTGCCGGACTGGATCAGCAGCGTCTGGTCCTCATCCATGGAAAGAAGCGTCTTCACGATCGCCGCATGTGCCTGCCAGTTCCGGGCTGCCTTGCCGAGTGCCGCATAGACGACGAGGTTGTTCGGATCTTCGCCGACGGAGAGCACGTTTTCGAGAAGCCGCAGCAGGGCTTCCTGCCGCCAGCCCTTGGCACGAAGCTCCGGGCCCCCGGGCACGGGGAAATTCTGGTGACGCGAGGGTCGGGTGTTCATGAGCGCGAACCTTTCTTCTCAGGCCTTGGCGGCGAGCGCGTAGCGGGCGATCTCGATGCCCATCGCCTTCTCGCAGACGGGATAGACGGTCGGGTCGAGCACGCTTGCCGAAAGTGGAATGATGTCCATCGGTACGTGCAGCACGTGAACGCGCATGCCCTCCTTCAACTGCCCCACACTGAGCGGTTCCGCGTCCTCGCTGAGCGTGGTGATGACGGAAGGGAAGGTCGCCAACCTTTGGCCGCTCGCGTCATCGACCGCCATGTATTCGTTCATGACATGGAGGGTGCGGGCCATGTCTCCCGTGCCGATCACGACCCTGCCGATGTCGAAGGCCTCCTTCGTGTAGGTGACGTCCTTCTTCGAGATCACGCCCTCGGTGAGGATGTGCCCGCCGGTTACCTTGCAGATGGCGTCGATGACGGCGGATGCGCCCTTCTTCTCCGCCTCGATGATCGCTTCCCCGAGCTTCAGGGCCATGGAAATGCCGCCGAGCGCCGCGTTCTTGCGGACATAGGATGCGCGAAGCGGATTGCGGGCCGAGGCGATGAAGCCGCCGGACTGGTCTGATGCGGCGCGGAGAATGGGCGAGACCTTCGCTGTCGCACCGCGCACGGTGAGCTCGATATAACGGTTCTCGTCGCGATTGCCGCCGGCCGCTGTCTGGATCATCTCTTCCGGCGAGCCTGCCATGCCGATCGAGCCCATGTCGCCGGTCGGATGCGCGCGGATGTCGCCCACCGCGTCCACCACCTTGGTGCCGAGGATTGCCGAGGGCAGCCAGGCATTCAGGGTCGAGGACTTGCCGTTCTGGCCGATGATGAGGCCGGCGATCTTCTCGCCCAGCGCCTCCTGCAATAGGCTGACGGCCCTGACATAGTCGACGCCGCGCATTTCCCAGGGCGTGGTCGAGGCGGGGGCGCCGATCGCGGCGGCGGTCGCCACCCAGTCGGTGTCATCGAGTTCGTCGATGGAAACCAGTTCCGGCTTGCCGATCGAGACGGCGGCATAGCCAAGCATGCGGCCGTGATCGGCCCAGCCGCCGCCACCTGCCGCATAGACGGAGCCGCCCTTCACGGCTGCTTCCACATCCTTTTCGACGAGTATGCGTCCCATGGTCTTCTCCCGGTCAATCGTTCTGTTTGTCGAGCGCGATCACCGCCTCGAAGAGCACTTCCGCGCCGAGCGCGATGGCGTCGTTTTCGGTCCATTCCTCCGGCGCGTGGCTGAGGCCGTCGCGGCTCGGCACGAAGATCATCGCTGCAGGCGCCTTGCGGGCAACCCAGGCCGCATCATGGCCGGCGCCGGAAGCGAGCGGACGGTGCGTCGCGCCGATCCGGTCGCAGGCGGTGCGGAGAATGTCGAGCAAGCCGTCATCGGAGGGCACGGCGGCATTGTCGGAGACGATGATGGGCTTCGGTACGGCAACGCCCTCCATGCCATCCATGCGCGCCGCTTCCGCTTCCACCCAGCGCAGGAAGGTTTCCATGTCGGGCCGGTGCTCGGCACGGGCATCGATCAGCAGGCGCACCTTGGCGGGCACCACATTGGCCGCATTCGGCTCCATCCGGAATTCGCCGACGGTCGCGGCAAAATGCCGTGGCTGATTGGCCAGAACGCGGGCAGCCTCATCGACGCGGGCGACGAACCGGGATGCCGCGACGAGGGCATCGGCGCGGGCGCCCATGGGCGTCGTGCCCGCATGGCCCGGCGCGCCGTGGAAGGTGAGTTCGATGCGGGTGATGCCGGAGATCGCGCCGACAATACCGATGTCGATCTTCTCCCGTTCCAGCACCGGTCCCTGCTCGATATGGAGTTCGAGAAAGCCCTTGATCGCTGGCATGGCAAGGCTTTGGATCGTGTCCGGATCGCCGCCGACATCCTTCAGCGCCGCGGCGAGCGTGCGTCCGCCCTCCTCGCGCTCCAGCCAGCCCGCCGGAAACTGGCCGGTGAAGCCGCGGCTGCCGACGCAGGAGACGCCGAAGGCCGAAACTTCCTCGGCGAGAAAATCGACGACGATGAGATCATGCTCGAGCTCGATGCCGCGGTCCTCAAGCGCGCGGGCGACCTCAAGTGCGGCGATGACGCCCGCAATGCCGTCGAAGCGCCCGCCGTCCGGCACCGTGTCGGAATGCGAGCCGAGCATGATCGCGTTTCGCGCGGTGCGGCCCCGGCGCAGCCCCAGCAAATTGCCGGCGGCATCGATGCGGGTTTCAAGGCCCGCTTCCTTCATGCGGTCTTCGATGTAGCGGCGGCCTTCGAGGAAGAGCGGGGTAAAGGACCGGCGCGTCCAGGGGCGGCCGGGCTCGGTGATGTCCGATAGAGCTGCGATGTCCTGTTCGATGCGCCCGGCATCGACGGAAAGATTGCGGGTCATGATCAGGCGTCCTTGCGTTCCGGGCGGACGAACCGGCCATTACCGGGCTTCGAGGTCACGCGCTTGCCGTCGAAGGCGAGCTGGCCGCGCAGATAGGTGGCGGCAACGGTGTAGGGCAGGCGGATGCCGTCATAGGGGCTCCAGTCGACCACCGTATGGCCCGTTTCGGCAGCGCGGTAGACCTTCTCCTCCGGCGTCAGCACAACGATATCGGCGTCGCGTCCGATCTTGAGTGCGCCCTTCTGGTGGTCGAGGCGGAAATGCCGGGCCGGATTCTCCGCCATCAGCCTTGCCGCCCAGGTCAGCGGGATGTCGCGCTCCAGTGCGCCCTTGACGAAGAGCGGGATCATCACCTCAAGCCCCGGCACGCCGGAGGAATTGGCCAGCATGTCAGGGTTCGACTTGCGGTTCTCGGACCAGGCGACGTGGTCTGTCGAGACCAGCCAGACGAGACCGTTGCGGACCCGCTCCCAGATCGCCTCCACCTCGGCGCGTGGACGGATTGGCGGATTGATCTTTGCCTTGCCGCCGAGGCGGGCGACGTCGTTTTCCTCGTCCAGCGTCAGATAGTGGATGCAGCACTCCACGGTCGCTTCGAAGCCGTCGAGGCGGTAGGAGGCGGCGATGTCATAGCCACGGGCAAGCGAACAATGCACGACATGTGCTGGGCAGCCGGTCTGGGCGCCGGTCTCGAAGATCACGTGCATGGCCAGAAGCTCTGCGAGCGGCGGGCGGGAAAGCCCGTGCGCGCGCCAGTCGGTGATGCCGGAGGCCTTGACGCGGTCCATGTAGATCCGCACTGTCTCGTCGTCCTCGTTGTGGACACCGGCGGTGAGCCCGGTCTTGGCGATCTCGGCGAAGCAATCGGCGAGCAGCGGCGGGTTGATGCGCGGGAAGCGCTTGGGATCGGTGCCGAAGGTCGAAAACTTGAAGGCGGCGACGCCTGCTTCCGCCTGTTCGGCGATTCGGGCAGCCCCTTCGAGCGGATCGATCGTGCCGTAAAGCGCAAAATCCACCCGGGCCTGCGGCGATGCATGATCGACCTTGCGCTTCACGGCCTCCGCCGAACAGACGAGATTGCCTTCGTCATAGGGCATGTCCACGATCGTCGTCACGCCCCCGGCTGCCGCCGCATTGGTGGACCAGAGGAAATCCTCCTGATCCTTCTGGGAGAGCGAATGCGTCTGCGCATCGATGGCGCCCGGGAGAATGAGCGCCTCGCCGAGAAGATGCCGTTCGCGGGCAGCCGGTGCCGGGCCTTCGCCCACATGGGCAACCTTGCCGCCGGACACCGCGACATAGCCGTTCTGGATGATCCGGTCGGGCAGAACCACGGTGCCGGAGAGGACGAGGTCGAAGTCTGACATGGCGGGCTCCTCAGGCGACCTGCTTCTGGGGTTCAGGGGTGGTGACGGCGCCGAGCGCGAAGAAATCGTCGACCGCCGGAAGCGGTGCGATCTCGATCAGCCGCTGCATGAAGCGGTCGGAGGCGAGCGCGAGCTCGATCGCCTCGATCTCGCAGGAGAGCGCGCGGTCGACGGTAAGGAAGCCCGAATACTTCCGGACTATTCCATAGAGTTCGGCAGCCATGCCGGTCGGCTTCATGCCGAGTATGTCGATCGCCTGGGCGGCGAGAATGGCCTCGATCGCGGCCAGGCGCTTCAGCGCCTCCATCTGCCGGTCGAAGCGGTCGATGACGAGCGGAAGGAAGGCCGCCTCGTCCTCCAGTCCACCCGCCACCACCAGCGACTGTGCGGAAACCGGTCCCGTCATCGACAGCACGCGGGAGAAGATCTCGCCGGCGAGTTTGATCATCGGGCCGAAGCCGGTGGCGATGGCTCCCTTCGGCACGAGGTTGACGGGCAGGCCCGGCCGTACGCCATTGCCGAGGAGGACGCAGCGGTTGAAGGCGTTCCGCGCCGCATGCGCCATGCAGAGCGCGGAGGATTCGAGCAGCAGCGTCACGTCGAGAGGGAGCGAACCGCCAGAAGTCAGGATCTTGTTGCCGACCACGACGGGGTTGTCGTCCGAGCGGGCGGTCGCCGAGACGATGCGGAAACCCGCCGCCATCAGGCTTTCGAACACGGCCCCGAACACCTGGGCGATCATGCGGACGCTGAGCGGGTCCTGAATATTGGTGGTGACGTCCCAGTTCCAGGGCTCCGAGGCCTGCATCAGCCAGGCGCCGGTCTGTGCCTCGCGCGGCGTGCCGACGGCGGTGACCGCCTCCCAGGGCGCGCGGGATGCGCCGAGCGCTCCGCAAGCGAGAAGGCCGGTTGAAAGCAGGACGCGGGTGGACGAAACCGCATGCCTCAGCGTTTCCGCCGCATAGGCATAGCTCACGGCATTGACACCCAGCGCCGCAAGCCCGTCGCGCGGCGCCATGTCGACGGGTGCGAGCCCCGCCGCCTTCAGGGCATCCGCCGCCTCCATGCGCTTGCCGCGGTAGACCGCTTCGCCGGCCCCCGTCAGCACGGCACCGATCTGGCCCATGAGGCCGATGTCGCCGCAGCCGATCGAGCCGGTCTTGCGCACGATCGGAATGACATCCCGGTCGAGGAGGTCGAGGAAGGCTTTCACCAGCGCAGGCGTGCAGCCGACATGGCCCGTCAGCGCCGTGTTGATGCGGATCGCCATAGCGTTGCGGACGACCGAGGTGGGGAAGGCGGGGCCCGTGCCGAAATGATGGGCGCGCACGAGGCCAAGATTGAAGGCGTTGATCGCATCCGCAGACCATTCCACGTCCTTCATGGCGCCGACGCCGGTCGTCGCGCCATAGACCGGCAAGCCGTCGGCGATGGCCTGGTCCAGCACGGTGCGGGCCGCAACGACCCTCTCCATGCCCTCGGTGCTCGCCCTCACGCTGGCGCGCCCGGCCCCCACCTCGACCATGCGCGAAAAGCTGATCGGTTGGCCTGAAAGCTCGATGACGGAAGTGCCGCTCATTCCCATGTCCCCCTTGACGATTCGAGTCTATGAGATGAGACAGGTTTATGGCATATCCCAAAACATGAACGGGTGATGCGAAGGAGTGAATCCGAGGTGGACACGGCGACCATCGTCATGATCGACAGGCTGCTATTGCTGAACGGCCTGAGGGAGACCGCAAGGCTCATGAACCGTCCGGCGTCCAGCATCTCGGCGGCCCTGGCAAGGGCCGAGCAGGCGCTTGCCACCCCGCTGCTTCAGTCCTCGGGCGGCAGCCTGATGCGCACATTGGACGGGGAGCGGCTGATGCCGAGCTTTTCGGAGATGGCTGACCGTTGCCGGGCGATCTTCGGAGCCGCAGACGGTGAGCCGGTGCCCGCCATCAGCCTGGAAGCACTGGACCGCCTTCTGCTCGTCGCCCGCAAGGGCAGCATCCGGGCGGCCGCGCGCGAGATCGGCATCGGCCAGCCGCAGCTCACGCGGCAATTGGCGCAGGTGGAGGAGAAGATCGGGAAAACCCTGCTCGACAGGCGCCATGGCGGCGCATCGCCCACGGCGGACGGGCTTGACGTCATCGCCACCGCGCGCGGCTTGCTCGACATCTGGACAGCGATTTCGGCCCGTTCTAACGAGCGCTTCCGCCGGACGGTGACGACGGTCAGGGTCGGCTCGGTGTTCCCGCTCGGAGCGGAAAGCAGCATTGCCGGCCTTCTCGCACGGCTTTCGGCACAGTGGCGGTTGCGGCATCCGCGCCTGCCGCTCTTCGTGACCTCGATGATCGCGGAAGAATTGCTGAACGGCGTCAGGAGCGGGTTGTTCGATCTGGTGCTGCTCGACCTCGATCACCTGCCGGCCGATCTGGAAGGGGTGGAACTTGCGCGATCACCGCTTGTCCTCGTCGCATCGAGGGAAACGGCGGAGCGTGCCGGCGGCTCGCTTTCCAATCTGCTGCTGACCGCGCCGCTTGCCATGACGACGGCCCGCAGCGGCCTGCGCCAGATCATCGACCGGCTGCTCGAGAAGCCGCCCCTTTCCGAGATCGGCTCGCGCTTCGAGACGATGGACGTGGATTCGATACCGGTCATCCTGCGTCTCGTGGAAGATCACGGCTTCCTGTCCATACTGCCCGCGTCCTCGCTCTCGCGCCATGGCGAGCGGCTGGCGGCCTTGCCGCTTCCGCCGGAGGCGACGCTGCCGCTTTATGCGGCCTGGCCGAAGGGCAGGGGCAATCCAGGGCTGATCGCGGAGATCCTCAGCCTCGTCAGGCGCTGAGCATTTCCAGGAAAAGTGTAATGGCGGCTTTCCGTCCGGGAAATGCGTAAAACAAGGAGCTATAGCCCGGTCACCATATGTGCACGGTGACCGCGAGAAGGGTTGCAGCGATGATCCAGAGCGCAATGCGGCCCGAGCGGCTGTGTCGCGCCTCGGCGCGACCGATGTCCTCCGCCGTCCTGCGGTCGAAGCGCACGCCGTGCTCGCTCATGTGCAGAAGCTCGGAGTGGAATTTCTCGGTCTTCGCGACGATGTCGGGGGCTGCTTCGGCGAGCTTCATCAGCGCCCGGGCCCCATCGCGGAGATCGGTCACGATGCGCTTCGGTCCGAGATTGTCGCGGATCCAGTCGCCGACGACGGGCTCCGCTGCCTTCCACATGTTGAAGCGCGGGTTCAGCATGCGGGCGACGCCTTCGACGACAACCATGGTCTTCTGCAGCATGACGAGTTCCGGCCGGGTCTCCATGTCGAAGAGCTCGGTCACCTCGAAGAGCAGGGTCAAGAGCTTGCCCATGGAAATGGTTTCGGCGGGCTGCCCGTGGATCGGCTCGCCGATGGCGCGGATGGCCTGGGCGAAGCTCGCAACGTCGTGGTGGGAAGGCACGTAGCCAGCCTCGAAATGCACCTCCGCCACGCGGCGGTAATCGCGGGTGATGAAGCCGTAGAGGATCTCGGCGAGGAAGCGGCGTTCCTTCTTTCCGAGGCGTCCGACGATGCCCATGTCGACCGCGACGATCATGCCGGCGGGATCGACGAAGAGATTGCCGGGATGCATGTCCGCGTGGAAGAAGCCATCGCGGAGCGTGTGGCGCAGGAAGGACTGGATCAGCGTATCGGCGAGCGCATGGAGATCATGGCCGGCCTCGGCGAGCGCCACGACGTTCGACATCTTGATGCCGTCGATCCATTCCATCGTCAGCACGTCGCGGCCGGTACGTTCCCAGTCCACCTTTGGCACTCGGAAGCCCGGATCGGCAGCCGTATTCTCGGCGATTTCGGAGAGTGCTGCGGCTTCGAGGCGCAGATCCATCTCGATCCGGGTCGTCTGCTCCAGCGTCCGCGTCACCTCGGTCGGACGGAGCCGCCGGGAGGAGGGGATGAACCGCTCCTGCAGGCGCGAGACCAGATACATGGCCTCGAGATCGCGGGCGAAGCGCTGACGCACACCGGGGCGCGCCACCTTGACCGCCACCTTTCGAGGGCCTTCCGGCGTGATCACCTCGGCGGGATGCACCTGTGCGATCGAGGCTGCCGCGATCGGCGGGTCGAAACGGGTATAGAGTTCTTCCAGGCGACGGCCGAGCGACCCTTCGACGGAGGCGCGGGCTGCCCCTTCCGGGAAGAAGGCCATGCGATCCTGCAGCTTGGCGAGATCGTTCGCAAGCTCCACGCCCACGACGTCAGGGCGGGTCGCGAGAAACTGGCCGATCTTCACATAGGAGGGGCCGAGGCGCTCGACGGCGCGGGCCACGCGATCGCTGCGTTCCGTCGAATTGGCTGCGCGACGGGCGAACGGGGCGAGCAGGCGTTTGGCCATGCGCACCGGCGGCGGAATGTCCTCGTCCGGCAGGCTGGCGATCACGCCCTCGCGGACGAGCACGTAGCCGACCCGCAGGATGCGGAAATAGGCGGCAGGTGTGCTCATGCGCTCAGATCTTCCAGCCGGAATGCAGGGCGGCGATGCCGCCGGTGTAGTTCGTATAGGTCACGCGGGCAAAGCCTGCCTTGCGGATCATGGCTGCGAAGTTCTCCTGGTTGGGGAACTTGCGGATCGATTCGACCAGATACTGATAGGGTTCGGCATCGCCGGTGATCATCTTGCCGAATTGCGGGATCGCCTTGAACGACCACTGGTCATAGAAGGTGTCGAGAAGCGGCATGTCCACTTCGGAGAATTCCAGCACGAGCAGGCGGCCGCCACGCTTCAGCACGCGATGGGCTTCCGAAAGCGCCTTGTCGATATGCGGCACGTTGCGGATGCCGAAGGCGATCGTATAGGCGTCGAAGGAATTGGCCTCGAAGGGCAGGTCCTCGGCATTCGCCTCCACAAAGGTCAGGTTCGGGTTCAGCCCCTTCTTCTCAGCCCGCTCGGCGCCGACACCGAGCATGGAGCCGTTGATGTCGAGAACCGTCGCATGCGCCAGCCGGCCCGAAGCCTCGACGATGCGGAAGGCGATGTCGCCCGTACCGCCGGCGACGTCCAGCGTGCGGTAGTCGGAGGATTTGCGCGGGTTGAGCGCTGCCACCATCGCATCCTTCCAGACCCGGTGCAGGCCCGCCGACATCACGTCGTTCATGATGTCATAGCGCTTGGCGACCTTGTGGAAGACCTCGTTGACCAGCGGCTGCTTTTCGCCGTCCGCCACGTCGCGGAAGCCGTAGGACGTCGCCATGCCGCCATCTGCCGAGGTGCGCTGATCCGCCATGCCTTTGCTCCAATCACTATTTACTTGCCGGCCGGGAGCCGGAACCATATCGAAAAGACTATGGCCGCGCCATGGCAGGGGGCTTTTTCCGGCTGCGGCATGCTGGCGCTGGTCTATAGACCGGTTCCGGACGCTTTAAAACAGGAAGATGGATCGACATGCCCGAATTGCCAGAGGTGGAGACCGTACGCCGTGGGCTCGCGCCCGTGATGGAGGGCGCGCGGATCGCGCGGCTGGAACTGCGCCGCGGCGACCTGCGCTTTCCGTTGCCGGAGGGGCTTTCCGAAAAGGTCGAGGGGCAAAGGATCGCGGGGCTTGCCCGCCGCGCCAAATACCTGTTGATCGATCTCGAGAACGGCATGACCATCCTCAGCCATCTGGGCATGTCCGGTTCCTTCCGGATCGAGGAGGGGGCGGGATCGTCGACCCCTGGCGAATTCCACCATCCCCGCTCGAAGGACGAGAAGCACGATCACGTCATCTTCCATCTGGAGCGGGAAGACGGGCCGCTCAGGGTCATATACAACGACCCCCGCCGCTTCGGCTTCATGGATCTCTTCGAGCGCGCCGAAATGGAGGCGCATGGCGCCTTTGCCGGCCTCGGGCCGGAACCGGTCGGCAATGCGCTTGATGCGGACTATCTGGCAAGGCGTTTCAAGGACAAGGCGCAGCCGCTCAAAAGCGCGCTCCTCGACCAGAGGGTCATCGCCGGCCTCGGCAATATCTATGTGTGCGAGGCGCTCTGGCGGTCTCATCTCTCACCCATGCGGGCGGCGGGCACGCTCGTCACCAAGGCGGGCAGGCCGGGTACCAGGCTGCCGGCGCTGGTGGAGGCGATCCGCGCCGTGATCGCCGATGCCATCGAGGCGGGAGGATCGTCGCTCCGCGACCATATCCAGACGGATGGCTCGCTCGGCTACTTCCAGCACAGCTTCGCCGTCTACGACCGCGAAGGCGAGCCCTGCCGGACGGAGGGCTGCGGAGGTACCGTCACGCGCAAGGTGCAGGCGGGCCGCTCGACCTTCTATTGCCCGACCTGTCAGAAGTAAGGGAGGCAAATGCGGGCCACGCATGGGGATCGTCTTCAAAAACCGCGTTGACGCGGGGGCTCTTTCCCGGTATATGCCCGCCCACAGATTGGAAAGCCACTCCGGTTTTCCGCTATTGCTCCCGACAAGCTGAATGGATCGACCTATTCAAGGTCACGCGGTTTCGGTGGAGTTCGGTTCGAATTCTTGAGAGAGGCATACATGGCCAATACGACTTCGGCGAAAAAGGCGACCCGCAAGATCGCTCGCCGCACCGACATCAACAAGGCACGCCGTTCGCGTATCCGCACCTTCATCCGCAAGGTCGAGGAAGCCATCGCTTCGGGCGACGCCGCCGTCGCCAAGGCCGCCCTCCAGGCTGCCCAGCCGGAACTGATGCGCGCTGCCACCAAGGGCGTGATGCATTCCAACACGGCTTCCCGCAAGGTTTCGCGCCTCGCAAGCCGCGTGAAGGCATTGTCTGCATAATCAATACACGGCATACGTGTTGAAATCCAAGCCCGGTCGATGACCGGGCTTTTCCGATTCAAGCTTTACGCAGCCGATGCGGGCGAAAAATCAGTTTTGAAATATGACGGTCTGCGTGTCAGTGCGATGACAGGAAAAGCCGTTTGATAACAGAGACTTGCAGGAGCTTACCAAGGCGTGGGCCCGGCTTTGGCCGTTTCGATCATGGCAAAGTTGAGTCAAGTTATTTTTTTGTTTTTTTGTTTTTGCCCCCTGCTTAATCGTCCCGTTTTTGAATCTCCTTGATTCAACTGAGATTCTTCTCCGGGTAGCGGCGGCGGTTCGAAATGTGGCCTGAGAGTCAATGGCCACTACAGGTTTTTGCCGAAAAAACGGCATTGATCTTCAAAAATGATCCTGCGTAAATGGCCCTCAGCAAGGGGGCGCGGAAGCCACCGGAACCACTCTCCGAAGAGGGAGCCCGGCTGGTAGCAAACCACTTGCCACGGTGCTTCAGCGCCGTCATTTCACACAGTGTCAGGGCTTTGGGCTGGTTTCCATCGGATTCCAAAACGCTCACGCTGTGTGCGGAATAACACAAGCATGCCGCCCGGCTACGGCACGGGTGGAGGAGTAGGGTCAGGGGGTTCCAACGAGGACAGGGAACCCGTCAGAAGAAGACCGGATCAATCCGGCAGGGAAAGGACATGTTCCGATCTCGTGAGGCGTTTGGGGATTCTTTGTGAGAGTTCGCTGGCGTTGGACAGCCGGCCGGAGCGATGCGGACAGCATTGGCTAAGGCACGCGGTTGTCATGCCCGCAGCGTATCGGACGGCTCGGCCAGCCGAATGCGGGTGATCGAAATTACATGGGCTGCGTTATCCACTCATGAGAGTGCACGAAGCCTTGGGACATGCCGGATGGTCTTGGCCATCCGGAGCAATATGGAATTGGAAGGCGGCAACATGCAAATGAACTTGATGGCATCCGGCGCATTGGGATACGGGGACAATGCGGCTGATGGACGGGGCGCAGAAAGCGCCGATGCTGCAACGGGCGGCTCGATCATGGAACACGGCGTCCTTTTCGATCGGGTGAGCGCCCGCCTCAAAGCCCAGGTAGGACCGGATGTCTATGCCAGCTGGTTTGCCCGGCTGAAGCTGCACTCCGTATCGAAGTCCGTGGTACGGCTCACCGTGCCGACGACCTTCCTCAAGTCCTGGATCAACAACCGTTACCTCGATCTCATCACCAGCCTGTTCCAGGCCGAAGATGCAGAGATCCTGAAGGTGGAAATCCTGGTGCGCACGGCAACCCGCACCGGCCGCCCGACCGCTGCCGAGGAGCAGGTTTCGCCGGCACCCGCACAGGCTCCGTCCCAGACGCCCGCCGCCCAGCGCCGTCAGCAGCCACAGCAGGCCGGACAGGTGGCAAGTGCCGCCGTTCAGGCAAGCCGCCCGGCCGCGCCTGCCGCACAGGGTACCGCATCGCCCTTCTTCGGCTCCCCGCTCGACGTGCGCTATACCTTCGACAGCTTCATCGAAGGCGCCTCTAACCGCGTGGCGCTTGCCGCCGCCCGCACGATTGCCGAAGCCGGGGCCAGCGCCGTCCGCTTCAACCCGCTCTTCATTCACTCGACCGTCGGCCTCGGCAAGACCCATCTCTTGCAGGCGATCGCCAATGCCGCCGTGCAGAGCCCGCGGGCGCCGCGCGTGGTCTACCTCACCGCCGAATACTTCATGTGGCGCTTTGCGACTGCGATCCGCGACAATGACGCGCTGACGCTGAAGGACTCGCTCCGGCATATCGATCTCCTGATCATCGACGACATGCAGTTCCTGCAGGGCAAGATGATCCAGCACGAGTTCTGCCACCTCCTCAACATGCTGCTCGACAGCGCCAAGCAGGTCGTCGTTGCCGCCGACCGTGCGCCCTGGGAGCTGGAATCGCTCGACCCGCGCGTCCGTTCGCGTCTCCAGGGCGGCGTCGCCATCGAAATGGAAGCGCCCGACTACGAAATGCGGCTCGACATTCTGAAGGCACGGCTCGAGGCTGCCCGCCAGGAAGACCCGTCCCTCGACATTCCCGTCGAACTCCTGAGCCACGTGGCCCGCAACGTCACGGCCAGCGGCCGCGAACTGGAAGGCGCCTTCAACCAGCTCGTCTTCCGCCGTTCCTTCGAGCCGAACCTCTCCATCGAGCGCGTGGATGAGCTTCTTGCC
>CAMFHT010000083.1 GCA_945952245.1 uncultured Rhizobium sp.
AGTCTTCCTTGAAAGTGGGGAACTTGCAGAGCGCGTCATACCGGCCCCAGAGGAAGCCCATGTGCGGCGAGAAGTTCTTGTAACCCGAGCAGACGAGGTAATCGCATTCCCAGGCCTGAACGTCGATGAGGCCATGCGGGCCATAATGCACGCAGTCGAGAAACACTTCGGCGCCTGCCGCATGCGCGAGCCGCCCGACCTCCGCCACATCCACCATGGTGCCGATCGAATGCGCCGTGACCGTGCAGGCGACGAGGCGGGTCCTGTCGTTGAGGAGCGGCTTCAGATCGTCAGGATCGAGCGTGCCGTCCTCGCGCATGTGCCACCAGACGATCTTTGCGCCATCGGCTTCGAGCGCGGTCCAGGTCGCGATGTTGGCGTCGTGATCCATGTCCGTCACGATGATCTCGTTGCGCTCGGACAGCAGTTTCGCGATGCCCAGGCTGACGAGGCGGATGAAGGAGGTGGCGTTGAGACCGAAGGAAATTTCCTCCGGTCGGTAAGCATTGACCAACAGTGCGACGCTCTCGCGGGCCTCGTCCAGATTGCGGTCGACGCCCTGGCTGTGCTGGTACTTCGCCATGCGCTGGACGTTGAAGCCGATCAGGTGATTGGCAACGGCATCCACGACCGCCTGCGGCACCTGCGCACCGCCGGCATTGTCGAGGAAGATGAATTCGCCAGCCTTGCGGATCGCCGGAAACATGTCGCGGACCTCATCCACCGGAAAGCTGTTGTGGCCAGCGGATGGATTGGCCGAGGTGGAATTGGTCATGACGGGCTCCCGTTGCCGGACGGCTAGAAACCTGCCGTCCTGTTTGTTTCAACCAGTTGAGCATAGGATATTTGAGGTTTCAACTAATTAAAATTCACCCGGCTCTGCCAGCTCGAGCGCGTTGACGATGGCAGCGCCGCTTGCCGTATTGTCGAAGACGCACCAGCTCCCCGGCCCGATAATTGCGCGGTACGCGGCGATCTCTTCAGGCGTATAGCGCGAGTAATAGATCTCAGGACTCCCATGCAGACGAATGTAGGCCGGTGAAACCTGAAAGCTTTCCTTGCTCCAGACGGGCGCCGGATCGGCAAACACCCTTTCCACGCCATGATCCTGCAAAACCCGATATGCCGTCGGCTCCGCCCATGTGCGATGGCGCGGCTCGATAACGATCATGCCGTCGTAGCGTTCGCGCATGGCCGCGAAGGCGGTGCGGACGAGGGACGCATCGAAGCGGAGACTGGGCGGGAGCTGGCAGAGCAGTGGTCCACGTTTTTGGCCCAGCAGTGCAGTCTCCTCCAGAAAAGCTGCGAAGAGATCGGCAATCCCGGCAAGCCGGCGTTCGTGCGTGATGGTTTTCGGAAGCTTCAGCGAGAACCGGAAGTCATCGCCCACTGAAGCCGCCCACTTCTCGTAGGTCGAGGGACGATGACTGCGATAGAAGGTGGAGTTGATCTCGACGCCGGGAAAAACTGCCGCGTAGCGCTCGAGGCTCGTGCCCTCGGATGGAAAACGCTCCGCCACCGTCTTCGGGATCGACCATCCCGCTGTCGCGATTACAGGCATTCACCCTTCCTCCGAGCCGGTTGAGCCCGGAGAGAACACGCTGGCATTTCGACGGTTCCCGGCCTCAGCCGGTCAGCCGCGGCATGTTGACGATCTTCAGGAAGAGCGCGCTCATGGCCTCGGAGATACCCTGCGTGGGGCTGACCTCGAAGAACAGGCCGTCGGTGGCGCAGCTCTTCAAATTGGTGCCGATCTGCGACTGGAACGGCGAGATCCAGGTATTATACCAGTCGTTGGTCGGCAGCGGCAGGTAGGTGGTGTAGAGCACGGCGATCTTGTAGTTGGCGTCCTTGAGCGCCTTGCAATATTTTAGATCGATCGGCTCCTGGCAGCGGCCGCCCGTCGTCTTCTTGGTGCAGGTCGAGGGCTTGTAGCTGTCGCCGACGCCATCGGTGACGAAGAAGACCACCTTCTCCGGTGAGGCCGTCGAGGAGCCGTTCCCCGGCTTGCCCATCTTGTCCATGATCTGCGTCAGCGCCGTATCGAAGCTCGTCTGCTGGTCGTTGTTGTAGCCTTGCTTCGGAATGGTCATCAGCTCGATGCCGGAAGCCTTGGTCTTCGCCTGAGCGAGATCCATGGACAGAGGCGATACCTCCAGGAGCTTGGTATCCTCCGCCTTCTGACCGAAGGTATAGATAGCCATGCGGTACTGGTCCGACGTGTTGCGCTGATTGGTGGCAGTGTCCATCAGCGCTGCCGTTGCCTTGGCGACCACGTCGATGCGGATCGTCACGCCCAGCTTCTTGGCAAGATGATAGTAATCAGAGCTATTCTCGACGCCGTCATTGTTGATGTGGCAGGCGAATGCGCATTTGTCGGAGGTCTTCTGAACCATCTTGTCGACATCGGAAGGCGTCGCCGCCACGCCCATGGAGGGCGTGTTGTCGAGGAGAAGGTAAAAGTCGCGGAAGATCTGTGTGTCATAGGCCGCCTCCGCGGTGCCGGACACCTCTATATAGTCCTTTCCGAAAACCTGCAGCATCGAGGTCGAAATGCGCGCGACGTAGGTGATGACGGCTTTCAGATTATTGCCGGTCTTGACGATCTTGGCGCTGACCGAGACGATCTGGACTCCTTCGGTCGATTTGATCTGACCGTCGAACAGCTTCAGGGCGTCCGTCTTTCCGAGGTCGACATCACCATCCGCAGCCATTGTCATGGCTTCAACGACGGCGGGAGATCGTTCGGCTACAGCGCCAACCGCTGCAGCATCGGCCGCGTTCTGCAGGTTGTTGCGGGCCATGGCAGCGGATGTGAAATCGACGCTCATTCCCGCAAAGCCGAGCAGCAGCGGCAGGATCAACGCCGTTACGATACCAAAATTGCCAAGCTTGTCCTTCAGCAGTGCGCGCAGCATGTCCATCAACTCCAAGTCTGGAGCATCACATACGCTTCATCATTTATATTTGTTATAATACACTACTTAAATTTTGAGAGAACCGCTCCGGTTGGTAAACACTCTCAAGCCGGAGCAGACGCACCCACCGGACGTTGTCCCTTCGGCCCACCCTTCAGAACCCGAAGCTCGCCCTTGCCGACATCGAGAATGACGGTAGCAAGGGTCTCATACGACTGCAACGGATCGGCATCCGCCGCCGCCTTGCAGAACACGGCCCCATCACCGCCTTCGTGCCGCTCCACCATGGCCAGCACCCTGTCGGTCGTGATGTCGCCACAGCCGGAGAGCTGCCGCAGGAGGAGGTCACGTCGAAGCAGGGTATCCGGGAAGGTGCCCGGTTCGGTATCGTGATGTGCAGGTTCCGGCGCAAGGAAATGGTTCGTGTGAACGATGAATCCCCTCGCATCGGGCAGGATGAAGCTTGGCCCGCCCGGGTGAAGCTCGGCTGAGACCGCCTTGCCCATGCCGTTCTCATAGCTCACCAAATTGAGGGAACTGGAGGCCGAGACCTTTGCCCGCTGCAGCATCTGCATGGCCGGGTAGATACCGGTGGCGGAATCGAGCACGGCGCGCGCGGCGACATGGACCGGGAGCCCGATGCCCTGACCGTCAGCGCGGTGATGGAGAATGGTGAAGAGGAGGCCGATGCCGCGGCTGTTCACGCCCGCCTTCCCGACAATGCCGTATTCGGTCATCGTGCGAGTGATGGAGCCGTCCGCCTGTGGAATTTCCCAGACGAGCCAGCGGTCCTCGAAGGCCTTGTACCAGTCCCAGGTCTGCACGGCGACGGGTGCATCGAGGCCGCTGTCAAGGTGGATGATGGCGGAGCACTCGCCCTTCAGCCCGGCCTTGGCGGCCGCCAGAATCTCGGTGCGGGCATTCAGGGCGCCGATGTCGGCAATGTCGAGCCCGGAGCCTGCCGCAAGCCCGCGCATCTCCTCGTGAAGCCATGGAGCGAAATCCTGCGTGGCGGAGAGCGCCGCGCGGCCTGCTGCCGTGATGTCTATACCGTCAGGCGAATGGCGGCGGAAAATCCCGGTATAGCTTTCGAGATTGGCTTTGATCTCGTCGCGAAACCGGCTGCCGAATTCCTCGCCGCGGGCGAAGGGGTCATGGGTGGTGGAGCGAAACAGGATGTTCAAGCGGGCCGCCTCCAGAACGCGTCGAGCCTATTCCGGAAAGGTCTGGCACGGCGTGCGACTGCCCGCAAGCCATCGAATTCAGGGAGTTAGGTTTCTATAGAGTGGAGGTCCGTCAGTTGACGTTCGATCTGGCCGGACGGTCCCGGAAGACAAGGCGTTCCGTCGCCTCGGCGGGTTCGAGACCGCGGTTCCAGACGGAGAAGCGGTTCTTGCCGCTTCTCTTTGCGTGATAGAGCGCCACATCCGCCTCGGAGACAACGGTTTGCGGCTGGCTGCCCCGTGAAACCGCCATCGATATGCCGACCGAGGCACTGATGCGGAGCTGCTCTTTGCCGTGGGAATAGGGCCTGCTCAGCGAGGCGATGATCCGGCCTGCGACTGCCTCCGCCTCTTTCTGGGTACGCACGGTCGCGGTGACGGCAAATTCGTCACCGCCAAAGCGGGCAACCGTATCCTGCGGGCGGACGATGGCCTGCAGCCGCTCCGCCACGATCTGCAGCAGCCTGTCGCCGGCGGGGTGGCCGTGGGTGTCGTTGACGGCCTTGAAGCCGTCGAGATCGAGGAAGAGAACGGCCTGCATCTGGCCCGGCTGCAGCCCGGCAAAGCCTGCATGCAGGCGCTCGTCGAACAGGCGCCGGTTCGGCAGACCGGTCAGGCTGTCGTGCAGGGCGAGCCTTGAGATCTCGGCCTCGCGCGTCCGCTGCTCCGTCACGTCTTCGGCGAGACCCAGCACATAGCGGGGAATGCCGGTCGAGCTGTCGTCGAGCGCGACCTTGCGCAGGCGAATGCTGCGCGTGTCGCCGGGTTCGCCATGGAGGGCAACCTTGTCCTCCACCAGATCGAGCATGCCCTGCTTGAGAACCTGGATGTCCTGCTGGTGGTATTCGGCGTAAACGGCGGGATCCATCAATGCTTCGTCGTTGCTGCCGACCACATCCGCCTGCGACAGGCCGAACAGGCTTTCGCCCGCGCGGTTGTAGAGCACGTAGCGCCCGTCATCGGCCATGTCCTTGACGAAGAGCGCGACCGGCACGTGATCGACCACCTCGCGCAGGAAGCGGCGGGTCCGCTGCATCTCCTCCTCCGCCCGGAAGCGCTCCGTCATGTCGAAGACGGCGGCCAGGATGCATTCACGGCCCTTGTATTCGATGAAGCGCGTGTTCACGCGAACGATGCGCTGCGAGCCATCGGCACAGACATGGATACGCGGTTTCTGGGCAATTTCCTTCGTTTCGAGTCGTTCGATCATGCCGAAGATCTCGCCCTCCACCTTTTCAGGCCGGATCTGCGGCAGTTTCATCGCGACCATCTCCGCTTCCGTATAGCCGTAGAAACTTGTCGAGGCCTCGTTGACGGCCATGACGTCGAGCGTCTCCTTGTCGATGATCAGCATCGGCGAGGGATTGGCCTCGAACAGGAGACGGAAGGATTGCTCGCGTGCGATGTAATCGGAGATGTCGGAGCGGATGCCGATCCGGCCGCCGCGCGGAAGCGGGCGATCCTGGGTGCGTACCCACCGGCCTGTGGCCAACCTGTGTTCATGCGCTCCTTCAGCCGCCCGGAAGCGGGCGAGCCTCTCCTCCAGCCACTCGGCCTCCCGGCCATACGCGGTGGTGATGGCTTTCGCATCGAGGCAGGCAGCGAGGTGCTCTTCGAAGGTCCGGCCCATGCGGAGATCGACGCCCGCACCATAGACTTCGACGAATTTCGAGTTCCAGAAGACGAAGCGCTCGTCTTCATCGAATATGGCGAGCGCCTCCGGCAGGGCTTCGAGCGCATCGCTGAGATAAGCCTGCGATTGAGCCGATTGCCGTGCGGCTTCCTGCGCGTCGAAGGCCATGGTCATCATCGTGAGGAGGCTTTCGCAGATAGCCCGGTCCTCAGATTTCGCTTCACGCGTCAGCCTGACGACCGCGGCGAATCGCGTCGCTGCTTGATTTACCCGGACGATGACGACGTCGGCTGGAAGAGAATTCGGGTGCGGATCCGGGTAAGCATCGAGATCGCCACCGTCAGGGAAACTGCCAAGAGGTTCGCCATCGCGGAAGACCGCAGCCGTCTTCAAGGGCAGGCAATTCTTCAGGGAATCGAGAAACATCCGGACGGTTTCGTCCGTGTTTCCGATATCGCTGGCCTCGTCCGTCCGCACGTTTCCACACCCGGCTACTGTTCGACTGGCCGTGCACGCTAGGGCAAAGACATGAGGAAAGTGTAATCAAGGCCGATTGCATTGCGGCGATAGTGGTTGAAAACTGCTGCATCGAAGGCCTACTTGATCGACTGCCCCGGGTTGGGCGCGGTCGGCACCACATTCCCAGGCGAGCCTGCAGGCGCCGGATTGGTATGCCCCTCCGGCCAATAGGTCCAGACGGCAGCCATGACCAGAAGAAGCAGGATGATGGCTGCTACCAGCGACCAGGCCGACCGGACGAAGCCGTGTGTGGTTTCCGGCCTGCCATGCGGCTCATAGCCCGTCTGGCGGCGGGTTGAACCCAAATCGTCGTTCTTCGGTCTCTCGGTCATGCTGTTCTCCTCGCCAGCAGTAACCATTCAAGCGGTCCTCGGTTCCTCGGCTTCGGTGGATGCTAACCGGCCGGCAGCGATGACGAGCTGGCTTTCGTGCCTTTTCCGTCACACTCCCGGCGAAACCGGGGCCCCGGCCCGGCCCCGGCACGAACTTGTGATGGCCTGACGCGTTGCTTCCATACGCCGCTTGGCCAGATAATTATCGAACACAACCAATTCTCCCCGAAGCAGATCCGAAAAGAACATCATGCCCAACCCGTCCCTGTCGCGCCGAACCTTCCTCCTCGGCGCCCTCTCCGCGACCGGCGCCCTTGCCGGCTGCAGCACCACCTCGTCCCGCCAGGTCGTGATCGTCCAGCCGGCCTCTTTCCCGATTGCGCCTGCGGAGCCACTCCAAGGCCCCGGCGATCCGGAACTGGAGACCATGTATGGTACGATCGCCGATGGCGATTTCGTCATTCCGGCCGTGCCATACCAAAGGATCGATCCGCGCTTCTACCGCCAGCGCGTCCCGGACCCGACCGGCGAAACGCCCGGCACCATCGTCGTGGATACGCCGAACCGCTTCCTCTACCTCGTGGAAAAGGGCGGCACCGCCATGCGTTACGGCGTCGGCATCGGCCGCGAGGGTTTTGCCTGGGAAGGCGAAGGCATCATTCAGTGGCGCCAGAAATGGCCGCGCTGGAAGCCGCCGCGGGAAATGGTGGCGCGCCAGCCGGAGCTGGAGCAGTACTCCATCGAGAAGGGCGGCATGGAGCCCGGTCTCACCAATCCGCTCGGCGCCCGCGCGCTCTACATCTTCCAGAACGGCCAGGATACGCTCTACCGCATCCACGGCACGCCGGAATGGCGCTCCATCGGCAAGGCCGTCTCCTCGGGTTGCGTCCGCATGCTCAACCAGGACGTCATCGACCTCTACGACCGCCTGCCGGAAAAATCCGAAATCATCGTGATGTGAGGAACTCCCGAACGCGATCCTCCGCAAGATCGTCCTCGAAGATGAGGTCGTAGGGGATTTCGGCAGAGCGCAGGTTTTCGGCGACCAGCCTTTCGACGATGCCGCGCCGTTCCCGGTCGGCCGGACCGCACACCAGCAGATCAATGTCCGAATGCAGGCGGAAATCACCGCGTGCCAGCGAACCGACGACCTTGATCTCGATGCCCATTGTCCGGGCCTTGTCCAGGATATGCCGCACGGCAGCCGCGGCCCGCGCGTGTCGCGCGTCCCTTCGCCTTGCCGTCAATGCATGCATCCGGTTCATGGGAAATCCCGCCTCTCGGACAGATCCTACAACAAGGATGGATAGGCCGGAAGCGGGCTCTGCCCGCTTTTCATCCCTTGCCCGGCAGGCAGGATTGCGATTCGCTCAACCGTCCAGCCTTGCCCGCAGCGCCTGCAGTTTGTCGCGAAGCTCATGGGCTTCGTCCAGCGTGCAGCCGGTCTTTGCCAGCATGGTCGAGAGGATGCGGCCGGTCTCCTCCTGCATGGCCTTGCCCTTCTCCGTCAGCGTCACCAGCACCTGCCGCTCGTCTCTCGCATCGCGGCGGCGTGTCACGAGGCCGGCCTGTTCGAGCCGCTTCAGGAGCGGCGAAAGCGTGCCGGAATCGAGGAAGAGCTGCTCGCCCAGCGCCTTCACCGTCAGCTCGTTTTCCTGCCAGAGCACCAGCATGGCGAGATATTGCGGATAGGTGAGGCCGATCTTCTCCAAGAGCGGCCGGTAGGCGCGGTTGAAGGCGTGCGCCGTTGCATGGACCGCGAAACAGAGCTGGTTGTCCAGGCGGGCCGCACCGGCGGGGAGGGCGGGCGACGCACCGTCATCCCAGGCCTTGCCAGTCATCTCGTCGTCTTGAGCCATCGTCCTTCTCCAGCCGGGCCACCCGGTTCATCACGTGCACTTGCTTGTTTCATCTCATTCGCATGATGACATGAAAACTTCAACAAACAATCCTATTGCGCACAATTAAATTATGCGATACAGAAAGCGCAGCGAACAACGAAAAAGGAGAAACCCGATGCCGATCCTCTACACCACCAAGGCGACGTCCACCGGCGGCCGCGCCGGCTCTTCCAAGAGCGAAGACGGCGCCCTCTCGGTCACGCTCACCGTGCCGAAGGCACTGGGCGGCGACGGTGCGCCGGGCACGAACCCGGAGCAGCTCTTTGCCGCAGGCTACTCGGCCTGCTTCCTCGGCGCGCTGAAGTATGTGGCCTCGCAGGAAAAGGTGAAGATCCCCGAGGATACCACCATCACCGCCACCGTCGGCATCGGCCCGCGGGAAGACGGCAAGGGCTTCGGCATCGACGTCTCGCTCGCCGTCCACATTCCGGGCCTCGACAAGGCGGAAGCCGAGCGTCTGGCCGCCGCCGCGCATATCGTCTGCCCCTACAGCCATGCGCTTGCCCATCCGCGCGAAGTGCCGGTTTCCATCATCTGACCGGTTCATTTTCGCTGCGCGCAAAGGCCCGGTCTGGGGGCAGGCCGGGCCTTTGCCTGTTTCAGGGAAATCTGAAACGTCAGGTGTGTTGCCCTGTCGCATTTTTCCTCTACCATGCCAGCCAGCGGCTGAGGGAGGAAGAACATGGCGGCCTATCACGGACCTTTCATCTGGTATGAATATGCAAGCGCGGATCTCGAGCGCGCTACCGCCTTCTACGGTCACGTCGTGCCGTGGACGGTCGCCGAAAGCGGCATGCCGGGCATCCAGTACACGGTGCTGAATGCCGCGGATGGCGGGATCGGCGGTCTCGTTTCCACCGATGGCGGGCGGCGTCCCGGCTGGCTCGCCTATGTGGCGGTGGCCGACGTGGACGCGACCCTTTCCGCCTATCTCTCGAATGGCGGGACCGTGGTGGTACCGGCGACCGACATTCCCGGTGTCGGCCGTTTCGCCGTCCTCAACGATCCCGATGGCACGACGCTTGCCGTCATGACGCCTTCGTCGGACGCCACGTGGACGCCGGACAGCATGCGCAAGCCCGGCCATTGCGGCTGGCACGAGCTCTTTGCCCGCGACAACAACCGTGCCATGGATTTCTACGCCCGCGTCTTCGGCTGGACCCGCTCCACCGCCATGGACATGGGGCCGATGGGCACCTACCAGCTGTTTGCCCAGGATGGCGTCGATATCGGCGGCATGATGACCATGACCGAGCACATGCCGGCGCCGCTCTGGAACTTCTACTTCATCGTCGATGGTGTCGATGCCGCCATGGAGCGCGCCAAGCTCCGCGGCGCCTCGCTCCTCAACGGCCCCCACCAGGTGCCCGGCGGCGGCTGGGTGGTGCAGATGGCTGACCCGGATGGGCAGCTGTTTTCGATGCTGTCGGGCACGAGGTGAGGCGGGCGGGCGCGGATGGCGATGCGGCCAAGGCTGGCCTTTGGCTGAGCGAGAAAAATAGCCACATGAAAATATGCGACTGATAGAATTGACGTCTATTCTATGACATAAATATGCTGGGAGGAGATCTTCATATGGGCAAACCAATAAGGAGACTCCATGCAGCTGAGGTCGATCCAGGTTCTGCGCGGGATTGCCGCTTCGATGGTGGTGTTGTTTCACCTCACCGAAGGAGCGTTCGTGACCGGCGCGGGCGGCGTGGACATATTCTTCGTCATTTCGGGTTTCATCATGGGTACGGTCGGAACGCGCGACCGCCCCTTGAATTTCCTGAGGAAGCGGATCGTCCGCATCATCCCGCTCTATTGGGGCGTGACCTTGCTGATGTGCGCAGCCGCAATTGCCGGGCTGTTCCGCAACTTCAGTTTCGATGCCGCGTCGCTCGCCAAGTCACTGCTCTTCATCCCCTACTTCAACGGGACAGGCGAGGCCTGGCCGCTCCTGGTGGTCGGCTGGACGCTGAACTTCGAGATGTTCTTCTATGTCATCTTCGCCATCGGGCTGCTGCTCGCGCGGCCGATCCTACTCTCGACGATCGTCATGGCCATTCTGGTGCTCGCCGGTGTCGTTCTTCAGCCATCAGGCGCGCCGCTCCAGACCTGGACGTCACCGCTGCTCCTCGAATTCACCGCCGGCCTGCTGCTTGCCCACATGGTGTGGTTCAGGGAGCGTGGGGTCGGCCTTGGCATGGTGTTGCTCGGTCTTGCCGGTTTCGTGGCTGCAGCTATCCTCGGGTTCTACGAGGGTGCGGAAAGGATCGTCGGCTGGGGTGTCCCCGCCTTCCTTCTCGTCGCCGGCTGCGTTTCTCTGGAGCGTGCCGGATCATGGCCGGGCAGGCTGTTGCGCCCGCTTGAGAGCGTTGGCGATGCCTCCTACTCGCTCTACCTCTGGCACGGTCTGGTCATCGCCATCGGACACCGTCTCCTGGGCAGCTCGGTGCCGGTGAACATCCTGCTGGTCATCGCCAGTCTGGTCGTCGCCGTCCTGTCCTTCCGCGTCATCGAACAGCCTGTCGGCCGATGGCTGAACGGGGTGACGGCCGGGCGGCGCCCGCAGCAATCCGGACAGGCCTGATCGACAGCAAAAAGACAAGGCGCCCCGGCCAGGGGTGACCGGGACGCCTGTTCCAGTCCAGCGGTGCCGATCCGGATTCGGCGGTGCGTGGGCCGGTGGGGCTCGCGGGAGGGCATGTGCCCTCCGATGGGTAACCGAAGCCGGATTTCCTCCCCAAGACCCCCGGCTTCGGCTGCGTCGCACCGCCGCGAGGCCGGCGCGCCGCAGTCTCTGATCCTGCGTCAGGCGCGAAGCCAGCCGAAACGCAGGGGAAATTCCTCTTCACCGCCGGGGTCCTTCTCGGCGATGTAATCGAGCGGCATCAACTTGCGCGAGGGCGTCAGCGGGTTCATGACCGGCTGCCGCGAGAGATCGAGAAGCGAATGGCCGATGCCGGTCATCTGGTGCAGCTTCAGGAGGCCCTCGGGGCTCGGAACCGCGACGACGGGCACCACCATGTAGTCCTTGTAGAGGCAGGGCGGCGCGAGGATTTCCGTCTGCCAGCCCGTCGCCACCATCTGCCCCACGAGCTTCGGATGTGTCTCCACCACCAGCTTGTCGATGCCGGCGACGAGGCAGAATTCCATCACGCCTGCCACCAGCAGGGAGGAGACCGCGAGCCCGTCGCGCTGCAGGATCTTTTCCGACGCGATGCAGCGGGTCCATTCGTAGATCGTGTGGCCGCGCGGCCAGTCACGCCCGGCCATGACCTCGGGATAGACGTCCGAGAGCAGATGCGGCGCCGCCGTCGGCAGGAGCCGCGTATAGGCCGCCACCTCGTCATCCACCAGCACGGCGAGATGAATTGCATTATAGGTGTCGAAGAGGTCGATTTCCCGGCCATCTTCCTTCGCTAGGTCCATCCAGCCCAGCCGGGTCACGAACTGGTCGTGACGGAAGCGCCAGATCTTCTCCATCAAGTCCGTCTCGCGCAGCGAGTCGTTTCCCCAGATCACTCTCATGGGCTGTCCCCCTTCAATGAGAAGCAGCGCATTATCCGCCGATGCGGAATCCGCCGCCATAGGCAGGTCAGCCTAGTCGCCAAGGAATTAGAAAGTACTAATTTTCTGATGGGACCGCTGTGCTAGCGGATGAGACCGGTCCGAAATGCCTCCGCCACCAGCTGGGTGCGGTTGGTGACGTCGAGCTTGTACTGGGCGCTGGCGAGAATGTGCTGCACGGTCTTCTCCGAGCGGGCAAGGATCTGGCCGATCTCCCAGTTGGATTTGCCCTCGGCGGCCCAGTGGATGACCTCGAGTTCGCGCGCGGTGATCTGGGCGGTCGCCTGGCGCGGATCGGGCTTTTCCCTGGGGATCAGGTCGCGCAGCTGCTTGTGGGCGTAGATGGCGATGAGCTCCAGCACGGCGCGCTCCTCCTCGCTCATGTCCACCTTCTCGCCGCTGAAGGTGACGATGGCCTGGATGCCGCCGGGGGAATGGATCGGCACGCTGAAGCCGTCGATCATGCGAAATTCGGTCGCCTCGTTCATGACGCGGCGCGCCTTCTGGCCGATCGGCGCATCACCCACCGCCTCCGACCAGACGAAGCCGCGGTCCGTGCCCTTGCAGCGGTAGATGACGGGGTCGGAGTGGACGTAGTTCTCCGTCATGTAGCGGTTCGCCCATTCCTCCGGCCAGGCATTCAGCAGCAGATAGGGCTCGATCCGCTCATGCGGCAGCGGAATGCCCGAGATCGCGAAGGAATCGAGGCCGAAGAAGCCGGCGACCTTGGCGAGCCGTTCCATGATCGCTGCCGGCTCGTCGAGCGTCTTGATATCCGTCAGGAAGTCGAAAAGCAGGTTTTCGATGGCGGATCTCATGGGCACCCCCTGCAATGCGCTGACTTCGGCTCTGCGGCCCGCGAACACGGACGCGTGATGTTGCATTTCACACTAGGAATAAAGCTAATTGAGTCAATAATTATATTCGAAATCGGGTGTAGAAAAGGCCGGCATGGACCGGCCTTCACCAGATTTCGCTCGCCTCAACGCTTCAGGCTGCCGAGGATGCCGCGCACGAGGGCCCGTCCGAGCGAGCTTGCCACCGAGCGGGT
>CAMFHT010000084.1 GCA_945952245.1 uncultured Rhizobium sp.
GCAGAGGGGGGTACTCCATCGGCATACCGCAGCATCAACAAGGGACCGCGGCAGGTGCCATTGCCAAACCAGCTCGAATACCCCCGCAGGCCAACCTACCCCCGCGGCGCGGCAGCCCGTTCCAGCCGGTCGTTGATCGCCTCTCCCAGCCCCTCCGCCGGAATCGGCGCGACTGCCATCGCCGCCGCCCCGGAGGCATCGGCCCGCTTCATCGCCGCGAACAGATTGGCCGCAGCCTCGGCAAGGTTGCCCGTGGGGCTGAGGTTGAAGACGAAAGCGCCGTCTGCGATCTCAGCCGGCACCGGGCCAAAGGCCAGATAGGCCTCGCCGGGCTCGGGAGCCGAGGCATTGAGGCGCACCGATGCATTCGGCGCGTAATGGGAGGCGAGCATGCCGGGCGCCTCGATGATCGCGCCAGCCTTTTCCGGACGCGCAAGCGGCAAGCCGGCCACGTGCTCGATCTCTTCCGCGGCAATGCCGCCGGGTCTCAGCAGGCGCAGCGTTCCGTCCTCGACCTTCACGATGGTGGATTCGACACCGACCCGGGCCGGGCCGCCGTCGAGCACGAGGCCGATCTTCCCGCCCAGATCATCCGCCACGTGCCGCGCCGTGGTGGGGCTGATCGCGCCCGAGGTGTTGGCGCTGGGTGCCGCGAGCGGCCGGCCGAAGGCGCGGATAATCTCGCCCGCAAAACCCAGCGGCACGCGGATGCCGACGGTGTCGAGCCCGGCGGTGGCGAGATCATGGATCGGGCTCTCCGGCTTCAGCGGCAGGATCAGCGTCAGCGGGCCCGGCCAGAAGGCTTGGGCCAGCTTTTCCGAGAGCGGGTCGAAGACGGCGTGCTCCTTCGCCATGGCGAGATCGGCCATGTGGCAGATCAAGGGGTTGAAGCGGGGTCGGCCCTTGGTCTCGTAGATGCGGGTGATCGCCTCCGGCTCCGTCGCATCCGCCGCAAGGCCGTAGACGGTCTCGGTGGGGATGGCGATCGGCTTCCGGCGCGCGAGTTCGTCCACCGCGGCAGCAAGCGCCTCTTCGGGATGATCGGCAATGGAAATCAGCCGGGCTGTCATGAAATTGCGTCCAACAAGGAAAATCTTGCGGACTTCCTAGAGCATTTCCGGCGAAAACAAAATCGCCTTCAATGCTTGATCTCTTTGCCTTTGAGCGATTCCGAACGCAAAACCGCTTCGCACTTTTGCTGGAATTGCTTGTGCGGGCGGAGGCCGAAAGGGCAAATCGAACCTGTCAGAGGCTGCGGATCTTGGCGCGAAGCTTCGGGTCGTTGGTGCCGAGCATCAGCACGTTCTTCAGCGCGATCTTCGGGTCATGCGTGCGGAAGAGGATGCCATCCGGTTTCAGGTGGCGGTCCACCACCATGCGGGTCGGCACCTCCTCGTCATTGTTCATGGCAACGGCGAAATACATGCGGGACACCGAATTATCGAGCTTGCCGACGAATTTCAGGCCTTCGGTGAGGTCCGAGTGGAAATTGGCGATGTAGAAAGCCCACTTGAAGGTCTCGTCATTCATCAGCCGCGTGTTGGAGGCCGTCACGTGGCAGTAGCCGAGATGCGGGCGCCGGTCGAGCGTGCGGTGAAAGAGGATCTTCGGGAACTTGATCTTCTCGTGCACGCTGTTGATGCGCTCATGCGTGCGCTCGCCCGCGGCCTCGAGCAGACGGCCCGTGCGGGCCGCCACTTCCTCCACCGTCATGTAGCGCTTCTCGATGAGGTCCCAGCGCTCCTTGCCGCGGAAGATCCGGCCCGTGCGCAGGAATTCCGAGTGGATCGTCGTCGGCGCCTTCATGGCCTCCTTGAGGCCGTCGGCGGCGAAATAGCGGAGCTTGTTCATCGGGCATCATCCATTCATGCGAGGCGCGCGGCACGGCAGCGAACCGGCCAGAGCGCAGGATAGAGAGCGTCGATGTCGCGAAGCTTGTGTCTAAACATCTTTATGAAACGTAAACGAAGCGGTCAGAGGGTGATGTTGACGTTTACGTAAAAATCAATTAGCGATTCCGTCCGGGAGGCTGAAAGCAGGCGCGGGGTGGAAACTCCGTCTCATGCGGAAGTCGTAGGCGGGCAGGGGTGGTTTTGGCCTCGGCTATCGGCTGAACTGCGCTATGCTGCAAGCCCAGTCGTACCAGGGAATCAGGGAGAACAAGCGCATGTACAAGGCGCCGGTAGACGAGATCCTCTTCACCTTGAAACATGTCGCGGGGCTCGGCCCGGCGCTGGAGGCCGGCCGGCTCGGCGATCTCTCGGAGGATCTGGCCGAGGCGATCCTCGGCGAGGCGGGCCGCTTCGCAAGCGAGGTGGTGGCCCCGCTCGGCCCCGTCGGCGACAGGCAAGGCGCCCGCCACGAGGGCGACGGCGTGGTCAGGCTGCCGGACGGCTGGGCGGATCTCTACCGTCAGTGGATCGAGGGCGGCTGGAACGGGCTCACGGCGCCGGAAGAATTCGGCGGCCAGGGCCTGCCGCACATGCTGAACGTCGCGGCGCTCGAAATGTGGAATTCCGGTTCCATGGGCTTCGCGCTCGCGCCGACGCTGACCATGGGGGCAGTCGATGCGCTGGTGAAGCACGGGTCCGACGACCTCAAGGCGACCTTCCTGCACAAAATGGTGTCGGGCGAATGGAGCGGCACGATGAACCTCACCGAGCCGCATGCGGGCTCGGACCTTGGCGTGCTGAAAGCCCGCGCCGAGCGGGCCGCCGATGGCAGCTACCGCATCTTCGGCCAGAAGATCTTCATCACCTGGGGCGAACATGACGCCACCGAAAACATCATCCATCTCGTTCTCGCGCGCCTGCCGGATGCGCCCGCCGGAACCCGCGGCATCTCGCTCTTCCTCGTTCCCAAGTTCCTCGTCAATGCGGATGGCAGCCTCGGCGCGCGCAACGATCTCTTCTGCCATTCGATCGAGCACAAGCTCGGCATCCACGGCTCGCCCACCTGCACCATGATCTATGGCGATGGCCGTTTCGGATCGGAAAAGGGTGCCGTCGGCTATCTCGTCGGCGAGGAGAACAAGGGCCTCGCCTGCATGTTCACCATGATGAACAATGCCCGTCTTGCCGTCGGCGTGCAGGGCGTGGCGATCGCGGAGGCCGCGACGCAGAAGGCGATCCAGTATGCGAAGGACCGGACCCAGGGCAAGGCGCCGGGCTTTGCCGGTTCGGGCATGAGCCCGATCATCGAGCATCCGGACGTGGTCCGCACGCTTCTGACCATGAAGGCGCTGACGCAAGGCTCGCGCGCCATCTGCCTCGCCTGTGCGCATGCCACCGACATGTCGCACCATGCTCATGGCGACGAGGCCCGTCACTGGCAGGAACGCGCGGCGCTGCTCACCCCGATCGCCAAGAGCTTCTCCACCGATGCCGGCGTCGATGTGGCCTCCATGGGCATCCAGGTGCATGGCGGCATGGGCTTCATCGAGGAAACGGGTGCGGCCCGCTATCTGCGCGATGCCCGCATCGCCCCGATCTACGAGGGCACCAACGGCATCCAGGCGATCGACCTCGTCACCCGCAAGCTGCCGCTTTCGGGCGGTGCCCAGGTGCGCGGCCTGATCGCCGAGCTCGAGGAGATCGCGGCATCGGTTCGTGCCTCCAACCGTCCGGACTTCGGCGAGACCGCGGACCGGCTCGATGTCGCCCTGGCCGATCTCTCGGAATCCACCGAATGGCTGCTCGCGGCGCTTGCCGGCGGCCAGATGGAAGACGCCCTTTCGGGCGCCACGCCGTATCAGAGGCTCTTCGGCCTCGTGCTGACTGGTGCGCTTACCGCCAAGGGCGGGCTTGCCCAGACAGGCGACGGACAGGAGGGCCAGCGCGCGGCGCTCGCCCGCTTCGCCGCGGAAAACCTGCTGTCCGAAACATCGGCGCTGAAGGACCGCGTGATCCGCGGCGGCGCCAGCCTTGCCGCCGCGCGCGCGCTTCTGGCCTGAGGAGATTGACCGATGAGTGACGAGCATATCCTCTCCGAGCGACCGGAGATCCATGACGGCGTGCTGGTGCTGCGCTTCAACCGCCCGGAGAAGAAGAACGCGATTACCCGCACCATGTATCAGCGGCTGACGGAAGAGCTTCTCTCCGCCAACCGGGACGAGTCGATCCGCGCCGTCGCGATCCTCGGCACGCCCGGCGTCTTCTCCGCCGGCAACGACATGGCCGATTTCATCGCCTTTGCCATGGGCGGATCGCTCGGCACCGAGGTGCTGGATTTTCTCGCCGCCCTCTCGACCATGGAAAAGCCGCTGGTGTCGGGCGTCGATGGTCTGGCCATCGGCATCGGCACAACGATCCACCTGCACTGCGACATGACGTTTGCCTCGCCGCGCAGCCTGTTCAAGACACCCTTCGTGGATCTGGCGCTGGTGCCGGAGGCGGCCTCCAGCCTGCTCGGGCCCCTCACCATGGGCCACCAGCGCGCCTTCGCCATGTTCGCCGCCGGCGAGGGCTTCACCGCGGAGGAAGCCCGCGATGCAGGCCTGATCTGGAAGGTGGTGGCCGAGACGGAGGTGGAACACGCGACGCTCGCCTGCGCCACCGCGCTCGCCGCCAAACCGCCGCAGGCGCTCAAGATCGCCCGCGACCTCATCCGCCAGGGCCGCCCCGACGTCGCCGCCCGCATCAGCGAGGAAGCCCGCTGGTTCTCCGCCCAGCTGAAGAGCGAGGAGGCCATGCAGGCCTTCCAGACGTTCATGGCGCGCAAGCGCTAGGGGCAGCGGGTGCCACTGCCGCTCCCACATGATGAGGTGCGAGCGGTACTCCTAGCCGCTCTTCATGGTGAGGTGCGAGCGCAGCGAGCCTCGAACCATCCGGCGGCATACTCCGTTGTGCACGATGCTTCGAGGCCTGCGCTGGCGCTTCGGCACCTCAGCATGAGGGGTTGAGCAAGTGTGCGCGATGCTTCGAGGCCTGCGCTTGCGCTCCGGCGCCTCAGCATGAGGGCGTTGGAGTGCGCGGCACTTCAGCATCAGGGCGTTGGCGAATGCCGTTGCATCCCAGCGTTCAGCCTTTGGAGTGTACCGCGGTTGCTACAAATCTGGACCCGCAGCGGTGCTACTTCCACCCCCTCATGGTGAGGTGCGAGCACAGCGAGCCTCGAACCATCCGGCGGCATACTCCCCTGTTGACATGCTTAAGAGGACTTAAATTCAATCATTGCTAAATTAAAGGTTGAGCATTAACGTCCTTGCTCGATGGAGGGCCAGGGAGCATGTTTACAGGGCAGGACGCATACGTTCACGATACGTATTACGTCGTGTTTCACGGGCGCGCCCTGATAATCACCGCGGTCATCGTCGCCCTGTTGCTTCTTGCGCGGTGGATCTTGTCCCGATTCTGGCCAGGCGCCTTCGCAAGCAACCAGCTGTCAGATCTGCAGCCGCATGCAAGGTCACTGCAGCATCGGCTGATGGGGCGAGACATGGTGCTTGTTCTTGCAGGCACTGTACTCATTCTCAACAGCGGGTCTTTGACGACGGCCATCATATTCATCACTGGCATGATCATCGCCATCATCGACGGTCTCGTCGTCATGTTTTCAGAAAGCCCCGAAGCGAGCATCCGCTACTGGATCTATGCCGCCGCCATGCTGGGCGTCGTCATGCTCGTCCTCACCTGAACCCTTACTTCGCCCGCGCCGTCAGCTGTGCGATTGCGGCCTTGGCGGCGGCGGCGGCCTCGATCTGGTTCTTGAACGGACCGGTAGCGGGGTGGGTGACGCCGCGCCAGGTCAGCGAGAAGGAATAGGTGCCGTTCGGGTGGCGCTGGATGTCGGCGGTCGCGGCCGGTTTCTTCTCGGTGTCCATGGTCGTCTCCAGAATGTTGCTGCCACCGCTCTAGCGGATTTGGCGGCGGCGGAAAACCCGGATTTCGATATGCCCGCTCATCGCGCGAAACTGCCCTGGAAAGCCGAGGGGAGACCTGATGTGACGATGACTTACGTACCACAAGAAATCGGGGATAAAATCGGAACATGTACAACCTAAAATACATACGTGATAACACTTACTGCTTTGAAGGTAATTTTACCGTACAGACTCCGAGAAGCCCGCAATTGCGGGCCTTTCGGCACGAGAAAGCAGATGCTTCATTATGTACTTTTTAACAATTATTGCCAATTGTCATAATTATATCGCAGGCAGATACGCGGAAGAGTGGCATGACCCGCCACGGCGAAAGGAGCATATGCCACCACACTTTGGCACTTGTTCCCGATGGCGGAATGAAATGCTTGCCCCAGCCTTTGGATAGGGGTCCGGAATGCTCAAGAAAATTAACCTGATGACGCGCATCCTCGTCGCCGCATCGGTGACGGTGCTGGCCTCGTTCAGCGCCTTTTCCTTCTATATCGAAGGCGTGCAGCGTGAACAGCTGACGAAGACCATCGAAGACAACATGGCCGCCGCCGGCAAGTCCGGCTCGCAGTCCATCGCCAACTGGCTGACGGGCCGCGTGCTGTTGACGGAGATGGTCGGCGAAGGGTTGGTCAATGCCCCCGACGCCATGGGCGTGCTGAAGAATGACCTTCTCGCCAAGCAGTTCCTCGCCACCTATTACGGCGACGAAGCCGGCAAGATGAGCATCTACCCGGCCTCCGATCTTCCCGCCGATTACGATCCGCGCGTCCGCCCATGGTACAAGGATGCGGTTGCCGCCGGCAAGACCGTGCTGACCGAACCCTATGTGGATGCGAGCTCTGGCGATCTCATCATCACCGCCGCCCGTCCCGTGATGAAGGACGGCAAGCTCTCGGGCGTTGCGGGCAGCGATTTCTCGCTGCAGACGCTGGTCAACATGGTGCAGAGCTATAACCTGCAGGGCAATGGCTTCGCCTTCCTCGCGAACAAGCAGGGCCAGCTGCTGGTCTATCCGGATACCAAGCTTGTCACCAAGGGCCTGAAGGATGCCTTCCCGGTGGAAACACCCGTCATCGGCACAGGCTTCTCGAACACGACCTATCAGGACAAGAACATGCTGGTCGGCTTCGTGCCGGTCGAAGGCCTGCCCTCGGTAGAATGGTATCTGGGCTTCGCCGTTGACAAGGACCAGGTCTATGCGCCGCTCCAGACGCTGCGCGCGGCGGCCTTGACGGCCACCGTCATCGCCGTGCTCCTGATGATCGCGATGATGGCCGGCCTGCTCTCCCGCCTCGTGGTGCGCCCCGTACGCGCTATGACCGGCGCCATGCAGCGGCTTGCGACCGGCGATACCGGCATCACCATCCCTGCGGAAGGCCGCACCGACGAAATCGGCGCCATGGCCGCAGCCGTCGCCGTCTTCCGCGACAATGCGGTGGAGCGCATGCGCTTGCAGCAGGAAACCGAAGAACACCGCTCGCTGACGGACAACGAACGCCGCGCCCGCGAGGCGGAAAAGGCCCGCACGGCGGAAGAGACGAGCCGCGCCGTGCATCTGCTCGCCGATGGCCTCGGCCAGCTGGCGCAGGGCGACATCACCTGCCGCATAAATCAGGCCTTCCCGCCGGAACTCGACCGTCTGCGCATCGACTTCAACAATTCCGTCGAACGCCTGCATGCGGCGCTGATGACGGTCGGTCATGCGGCGGAAGCCATCAATGCGGGCTCGAGCGAGATCCGCAATTCGGCCGACGGCCTTGCCCGCCGCACCGAGCAGCAGGCGGCCTCCGTCGAGGAAACCGCGGCTGCGCTGGAAGAGATCACTGCAACGGTGAAGGACAGCGCCTACCGCGCCGAGGAAATGGGCGCGCTGGTTGCCCGCACCCGCACCGCGGCGGAGAAATCCGGCGACGTGGTGGAGCGTGCGGTCGGCGCCATGCGCGGCATCGAGAAGAGCTCCGGCGAGATCTCCAACATCATCGGCGTGATCGACGAAATCGCCTTCCAGACGAACCTGCTGGCGCTGAACGCCGGTGTCGAAGCGGCGCGCGCGGGTGAGGCCGGCAAGGGCTTTGCCGTGGTGGCGCAGGAAGTGCGCGAACTCGCCCAACGCTCGGCCTCGGCCGCCAAGGAGATCAAGGCGCTCATCCAGGCGTCCGGCCAGCAGGTGCAGGCGGGCGTGTCGCTGGTCGACGAGACCGGCTCGGCGCTCCGCGGCATCGTCAAGGAGGTCCAGGAGATCAACAGCCACGTGGCCGCGATCGTCCAGGCCGCCCGCGAACAGAGCCAGGGCCTGCAGGAAGTCAACGTCGCCGTCAACCAGATGGACCAGGGCACCCAGCAGAACGCCGCCATGGTGGAAGAACAGACGGCCGCCAGCCACCGCCTCGCCGAAGAAGCCCACGAGCTGCACCAGCTGCTCACCCAGTTCAAGCTGGGCGAGGCCCGCGGCGGATCTGCCACGCGCCATGCAGCGTGAGGACGCGAGGCAGTGCTGATGAGATGAGAGGGGCGCGAAAGCGCCCCTTTATGCTGCAGATGGTTCCTGAAGCATGAGGATGGCACGGCCAGTCGTGGGCGAGGCCAGAACCTCGGTCAATGTCGTTCGGAGCGCCGACAGTTCATCACAGGATGTTCGCTGACGGTCGAAGGTGACCAGACAAGGGAAGACTGAGGGCCTGAGTTCGAGTTCGGCAAGGGAGACGGATTTGGCGTCGGCAATTCGGTAAATTTCCAGCACATATCGGCGATCCGCGAAGATGAGCCCTTGTTGCTGTTCAAACGCGTCCCGTACGACAGTAGCAACCGATACGACAAACCCTTCGGATCCAGGTTTGCTGAGGACGACCTTCAATCTGCCGTCGGTCGCATCCTCCATCGCAGTCGAAAGCTCTGAAACGACCTGCTTCACTCCCGTGATATCGACTTCAGCCTTTCGAGCCTGCTCAAGTCCCGTTTCGATTGCTTTGGCAAATGCGTTCATTTTTGCGCATCCTTCTCAAACAGGGCGACAACGGGATAATGATCGAAGCCGGCATTAGGCTCAAGTGAAATACCATGTAGATCGAATTGATCCAGTACGCCTGTCTGCATCTCGTTCAGATGCCAACCTGATGATCCGAGAAGACCATGGGAGCCAAGGATCTGATCGAAGACGTGCCATTGATGGGAATCGTTCCCTCTGCCGTGGAAATAGCTACCGCTAGATGGCTTCAATGATGAACCAATTGAATATCCGCACTCGCTGACAAGGCTTCGCCAGAATGGGTTGTAGAGAAGTTCGGGTTTCTTCCTTGCCATATGAATGTCGCGGGTAGCCCGCAAATATTTCGTCACCGATCGGTCATAGGGATTATCATTGAAGTCTCCCATGACAATTACCTGAGGAGAGGCTTTCTCTCGGAGACTATTGTCAATTCTCATTCTCAATTTCTGGGCAATGTCACCACGTATCGCCGTGTCCTCTGGCGCTCTGACGCGGCTGACCCAGTGAAGGGCATAGACATGGAGTAGATGTCCATCTGTCAGCTGGAATTCGTGCCGAATGGCCAAGTTTTGTCCTTCACCGCCAATCGTGTCGGTCTCTGGTACGTCTTTCAGAAAACGGACACGAGCGGAATTGTAGAACATGGAAATTCGGTGCAACCGGCTCGGCTTGCCGGTGTAAGCAGATTGCCTGAGCTCGAATGTACCCGGCAACACCTTCCAGAGTTCTGAACTGGTCTCTAAGTCTGTTTCAGCAAGGCAAATTATGTCCGGAGCGCTCTGAGCACTCATCATCTTCAAGGCGTCAGCTGCTTTGTCCATTTGTGTCGGATATACCGCGTGTCGCCCTTGATGATGACAAAGACCGGTATTCCACCACAACACCCTGAATTGCTCGCGCAGTGGGCAGTCCTCAAATAAAATTAGATAATACTAATTAAATCATGAGGACCTGAAGTTCAACCCTTCTCCAGTACCGCCACTGCTTCCACGTGCGGGGTCCAGAGGAACTGGTCGATGGGGGTGATGGTGGTGATGCGGTAGCCGGCTTCGGTCAGAAGCGCGAGGTCGCGGGCGAGCGTCAGCGGGTTGCAGCTGACGGCGACGATCTTCTTCACGCCGGAGCGCTGCATTTCCTTCACCTGCGCCTCGGCACCCGCCCGCGGCGGGTCGAAGACGATGGCGTCGTAGACCTTGAGCTCGCTCGCCATCATCGGCCGGCGGAAGAGGTCGCGGCGCTCCACGGTCACGGGCTTCAGCCCCTGGGTGCGCCGGGCTGCCTGGTCGAGGGCGGCCATCGCCGCCGCATCGCCTTCGACGGCGTGAACGCGCGCCTTCTTCGCAAGCCGCAGCGCAAAGGTGCCGGAACCCGCAAAGAGATCGATCACCCGTTTCGCCTTGCCGACGGCGTCCAGCACCAGCGCGGCCATCATGGTCTCCGCCTTCTGGCTCGCCTGCGTGAAGCCGCCGGGGGGGAGGGGTGACCTCGATGCCGCCGAAATCGATAACCGGCTTCACCGGCTCCACCAGCACCTCGCCATTGACGGTCACGCGGGAGATGCCCCGCTCCTTGAGCACGGTCTCGATCGCCGCGCGCCGGGCGCGGTCGTCGAGCGCCTTAACCCCCTCCGCCGCGATGTCGAGGCCGGAGAGCGTCTCGATCACGGTGAGCTTGAAGGGATCGGCATTCTGTGTCACGGCCCGGCCAACCCGCCTGATGTCGTCCAGCCGACCGGCAATGCCGGGGCTCGCGACGGGACATTCCTCGATATCGACGATGTGATGGCTTTCCGCCTGGTTGAAGCCGAGAAGCAGCGCCTTGTCGGTGCGGCGGGCCGCGAAGACCACGCGGCGGCGCTCGCCGGGCTCCGCGGTCACGAGTTCGCCCACGTCAGGCGTCAGGCCCTTGGCGCGCAGGGCCTCCACCACGAGATTGCGCTTCCAGTCGCGGTAGGGCCCGTCCGCCATGTGCTGCACGCGGCAGCTGCCGCAGGCGCCGTTCACGCCGTCCGGCCCGAAATGGCGACAGACCGGGTCGCGCCGCTCCGGCGAAGGCTCGGCGATCGACATGACAGTGCCCTGGTTCTTGACGCGGGCGATCGCGACGCGGTCACCGGGGGCGGTGAAGGGCACGTAGACCGGGCCGTTCTCGGTGAAGGCCACGCCGTCGCCCTCGGCGCCGAGCTTCTGGATGGTGACGGTTTCGGTGCTCATGGCTTCAATCCTGCAAGAAGATATTCCTGGTTGCCGTCGCCGCCGGCAATGGGGGAGGGCACCATGCCGAGGCTCTTCCAGCCCATGTCCTCCACGAACCAGCGCTCCAGCTCCGCGGCCACGTCCGGCGCCGTCTCCGGCTCCTTGAGAAGGCCTGCCTTGCTGATTGCATCGCGGCCCGCCTCGAACTGCGGCTTGACCAGCAGCACCGCGAACGCTCCCGGTTCGGCAAGATTGAGCGCCGGCGGCAGGGCAAGCTTCAGCGAAATGAAGGAGACGTCGGAGACGAGGACCGAGAACGCGCGTCCGCCAATGTCGTCGCGCTCCAGATAGCGGGCATTGAGGCCTTCTATGTTGGTGACGCGGGGATCGCTCTTCAGGCGCGGATGCATCTGGTCATGACCGACGTCGATGCCAACGACGTGCTCCGCCCCGCGCTTCAGGAGCACGTCGGTAAAGCCGCCGGTCGAGGCGCCGACGTCCAGGCACACCTTGCCCTCGGGCGAGAGGCCGAAATGATCGAGCGCCGCCGTCAGCTTCAGCGCCGCGCGCGAGACATAGTCCTGGGCGGGATCGGCAATGGTGATCTCCGCATCGGCGGGCACGTTGGCGGAGGGCTTCGTCACCACCCGGCCGTTGACGGTCACGGTGCCGCGTTCGATCGCATCGCGGGCGCGCGAACGGCTGGCCACGAGGTTGCGGGAGAGGATGAGCTGGTCCAGGCGCTGGTTTTCAAGGGTCATGGGCATCCCATGACGGTCAAAACCCGCACATGCAAGCTTTTTGTTTGCCGGCCGGGCGTAGAGGGGTTGCGCCCAGTATTGGAAGATTGACAGCGCGAAGCGAAGCGCACTTTGATGCGCAAGCTTTATCTGATTTGCAAAGGACCAGATCATTCATGTCCCGCCTGCCTGTTGCGCCCGCCCTCGCCCTTTCCCTTCTTTCAGTCCTTGCCGCACCCGTGAGTGCCAATGACAGCATGGGCGTCATCGGCGCCGGCGGCATCCGGCTCGCGACGACGGAGGACGTTTCCATGGACCGGGAGGATCTCTTCATCTCTCCCTCCAAGGTGACGGTCGACTATGTCTTCACCAACAAGACCGAGAAGGACGTGGAATCCGTCGTCGCCTTTCCGATGCCCGAGATCCGCTATTTCGGCGAGGAAGTGAGCGATGTGCCGAATGCCGAGAGCGACAACTTCATGAACTTCAAGGTGTCCCAGGACGGCGCGCCGATCGATGTGGAGCTGGAACAGCGCGCCTTTGCGAGCGGCCTCGACGTGACGGACGCGCTGAAGAAGAAGGGCGTGCATCTCCTGCCGGTCGGTGAGGCGGCCACGGCAGATCTGAAGACGCTTTCGCCCGAGGAGGCCGAGGACTGGGTCGCCCGCGGCATCGTCACGCGGCAGAGCTATACGGATGGCGACCAGGAGAAGGTGGAATATGCGCCCGGCTGGACGCTGAAGAGCACCTACTGGTGGCGCACCGTCTTTCCCGCGGGCCAGTCGGTCAAGGTGCATCACAGCTACAAGCCAAGCGTCGGCGGCACCGTCGACGTCACCTTCTTCCGCGACGGAGCGCCTGCGGAAAATTACGACCTCTATGCCAAGCGCTACTGCATCAACGAGGGTTTCACCAAGGCCGTCGCCAAGGCACAGGCGCAGACGGCGAAGAACACGGCCTGGATGGAGAAATGGCTCTCCTACGTGCTCGTCACCGCCAACAACTGGTCCGGCCCGATCGGCACCTTTCACCTGACGGTGGACAAGGAAGACCCGAACGCGCTGGTGCGCTTCTGCGGCGATGGATCGGAGAAGACCGGGCCGACGACCTATGAGCTGACGACGAAGGATTACTATCCGCAGGAGGATCTAAACGTGCTGATCGTCTATCCGCAGAAGCTGGAGTGAGCGGGGGTGAGTCAACTGTTAGCCTAACTGCTTAGGCTGCGGGAGGTACCCCCCTCTGTCCTGCCGGACATCTCCCCCTCAAGGGGGGAG